>JALGTI010000290.1 GCA_029821455.1 Candidatus Zipacnadia bacterium
ACTGGTGGTGGAGTATCTACCGCGTGCAGTGGCCGACGGCGATGACGCCGAGGCCCGGCAGATGATGTCCCTGGCTGACATCTTCGCCGGCTATGCACTGTCTAACTGTGGGGCTACAGTGATGCACGCTCTGGAGCATCCCATCAGTGCCCTGTATCCTGAGGTCGCCCACGGTGAAGGCCTGGCAGCTCTGTTGGTGCCCTATGCTGAGATGATGCCGTCGCGCGCGGCCCCCAAGCTGGCGCGCTTCGCTGAGCTGCTGGGCCAGGATGTGGCCGGTCTGCCCGAGGCTGAAGCAGCCAGCCGTGCAGCCGCTGGTGTGGAATCGCTGCTCGATGCAGTCAATCGAGACTCCGACTCCGCGACCTGAATGTAGAGCGTGAGAGCCTACCGCAGATTGTGGATGGCGCGATGGGCTATATGAGCCGTGGTGTTACCAAGACACCTGGTGAATTGACTCGGCACGACCTAATGGCTCTGCTTGAGGCCAGCTACTAATCAGAAGGTGAATTTATGTACGAGCTTGTCGCTCCCACTTGGCTGGAGTATTACCGCTGTGGAGTTGTATGGTGGGGACGCCAGCCACATTGACCTGGCCGACGAGGCCCAGGTTGCCGCGCTCAAGGCAGCCAGCGCTGATTTGGGCCTGCGCATCCACAGCATCCACGCGCCATGGGGCGAGAGTGCTGATTTGGCAGCCCTTGATGAATCCGAGCGCCAGGCGGCCATCAGTATTCATCTGGTCACCATCCACGCCGCTGCCGAGCTCGGAGCTCAACTCATCGTCCTGCATCCGGGCCCCGATTTGGCCGAGGGTGGCGACTTAGCTGCACACCTGGCGGCCAGCCGTCGCAGCCTTCTGGAGCTGATCGAGGCCGCTGTCGGAACTGACCCTCAGCTCGTCGGTTACTGCCTGGACACAGGCCATGCCTTTATGTCTGGCCTTGATTGTGCACAGATGGCCCGCAGTTTCGGGCAGCGCCTGATCTCCATCCACTTGCATGATAACCACGGGGACGGCGATTATCACCTCCTCCCTGGCCTCGGCGACATCCCGTGGCCGCCCTTCTTTGAAGCGCTGGCCGAAATAGGATACACTGATCCTATCACCATAGAAGCCAGGCCGCCGGAGAATATGCAGCTCACCGAGGCCCTGGCCCACGTCCAGCGGCTGCTGGCCTCGGTGACTGCGTCGGCGTCAGGTGACATTCCATCCCGTCCAGACCAAGCCTTGGCTTCACCGTCACAATAGCGGAGGTACTGCGACCTTGGCTCAAGTTCCTTATCCCTCACCTGCAACCGGTCGCCGCATGATTGACCCTGCCTTGCTTAGCGTGGCATTGTTCTGGGGCGCAGGCAATGTCGTGCTCAAGTGGCTGTTGGATGTCTTTGACCCGGCCGGACTGTTCGCCCTGCGCATGGCGGCCGCCGCGCTGCTGATGGGTGCTCTCCTGCTCATCAGACGGCGCGCAATTGCCTCTCGCGATGCGCTGATGTTGATGCTCATTGGTGGTGGCATCGTCGCTGCCCAACTGCTCAGCTTCGTCTATGCGATGAGTATGACCACCGCCAGCGAAGGCTCTCTGCTCATCAGCACCGCCCCGGTCTGGACCGCGATTATGGTGGCGCTGCTCGGTATGGAGATCGTCACCGGCCTCAACTGGCTGGGGATTGTGATCGCCTTCGGCGGCGTAGCGATGGTAGTGCTGGGACGCGCCGGGCCGGCACCCGATGCTCCGGCGCGCCTGGCCGGCGATATGCTGATGATCGGCTCCGCCTGTCTGTATGGGCTATATATGGTGGTCAGCAAGCGCTGGATGGTGCGCCTGGGGGCGTTGCAGGTGGTCTGTTACACATTCATCGCTTCAGGAATCGTTCTGGTGATCGTAGGCTACCGCCAGGCGCTTGCTACGCCTTGGCAACAGGTCACCTGGGGCCACTGGCTGGGCTTCTTTCACGTGGTGGTCATCGCCGGTGTCCTGGGCATTCTCATCTGGTATCGTTCCATCCGCCTGACCACCGCCTCCAGCACCGCCGTCTACCAGTACCTCGTCCCCGGCATCTCGGTGGTGGCGGCCGCTATTTTCCTCCACGAGCGGCTGGCGCTCCTTCAGATGATCGGCATCGCCGTCACCCTGGTGGGCGTCTATCTGGCCCGCGTACCCCCCGGCGGGGGCCTCCGCCTTTTCCCCCTCCCTTCCCTTCGGCAGGCTCAGGGCAAGCAGGGAGGGGGCTAGGGGGTAGGTTGGATAACGACAGACAACAACAGATAAAGGCAGAGGACGGCAGAGACTACGGCAGGGGCGGTTCGTGAACCGCCCCTACTTCGCATCTAGCCCCCCCAACGACCGCAGGCAGGATGCCTGCGCCACCAGACTTGCTCCGTAGGGCAAGCTTCCAGCTTGCCCAAGGCTCCCCTTCCCCCTCCCTTCAGGAGGGGGCTAGGGGGTAGGTTGGCCGCTCGGTAGCCCAGGCCTCCACCCGGCGTAAAAACGCCCCCTCTCCTGCAAGAAGAGGGGGCCGGGTGTGAGGCCTTACAGGCAAAGTACGCGACTGCCACCATCGGTCATGAGTTGGTTACCCGGAACAGCTCTACGCCCTGTGACCAACGCTAACTCAAGCAGCTAGCCATGCTGCTAGATGCTCCAGTACGAACTGTCCCCCACAAGGGTCTGATAGGACATCCACTTAGCGTGCCCATCACAGAACCCACAATTGGAGCCTCCGTTGTGCCGTGTCGCGGGGTATGTGTTATTCCCCAGCCAGTATGTATACCAGGTCAGGTAGTACGGCTGGCCTGACGCAAAGTAACCGGAGTCTAGGATCAGGATTGTGCTCGCCGGAGCTGTTATGTGGGGGAGCTTCACGGCCCAGGGAGTGTAAAGGCCGCTGCCGCGGTCGAAAGTGAGGTTCAACCCATATGACAGCATGAAGTCCTGGGTCCCTGGCCCGCCCCAGTCCTCACTGTCCGAAGGGCAGCAGTAGAGCTGGATGTTATTGCTGTACGGGTAAATCATGTCAGCCCACAGGTAGTAGATCCCGTTGTAGTAGTAGGAGGAGGGTAACATCTCGTCGTAGTCCTGGGCGTACATCAGAAAACACAGAGTGAGTTGCTTAACGTTGGACAGACAGCTTGTCTGCCTCGCCTTCTCCCGCGCCCTTGCGAACACGGGAAACAGGATGGCGGCCAGGATCGCGATGATCGCAATCACCACCAGCAATTCGATCAACGTGAATCCTCGCCTGGACTGAGCTTGTGGTTCGACGTTGCTCACCACTCTGAGCTTGTCGAAGAGTCGAAGCCTGCGCATTCGTCAGACCTCCTTCTATAAGATTTGGTGGGCCTCAGCAAGCCCACAAGTCCGCTAGGTTATACACCACTTCGCCGCGTTGTCAACACCGCCCTCTTTTTTTCGAGATTTCTTGCAGATTTTTTTCGCTCCCGGCAGCGGTTGTCCTCCTTACTGGTGGCACGAGCTTTCAGTCCGGAGGAAGTCACCCACCCCTCTTCGCGCTCACTTTCCTTCGGCGGGCTCAGGGCGAACAGGGAGGGGGCTAGGGGGTAGGTTGGATAACGGCAGGCGACGACAGGCAACCATGCCTGCCGCAAAGAACGCCCCCTCTCCTGCAAGGAGAGGGGGCCGGGGGGTGAGGCCCTAACAGACACAGGCCGCGCCGCGTGAGACGTCAAGCGCGGCCGCTACGAACCCGATCACGGGTTAGTGTTGCAGCCCCACCACTGCGGGTCGTTGGCCACGACCTCCTTGCGCATCCACTTGGCGTGGCCGTCCTCGAAGCCGAAGTTGGCCCCGCCGTTGTGGACGGGAGCGATGTAGTAGGAGTAGTCGCCCAGCCCACTGATCCAGCAGTTGGGGAAGTAGCCGCTAAACAACTGCATATAGGCGTCGCCGATAAAGATCGTCCTGGCTGGGTCGCGGTTCGGGGGCATCGGACCGTGGTAGCTGTCCCTGTTGTAGTTGAAGTGCATGTTTAGGCCGTAGCTGCACATAAACACCAGCGGGACGCCGGTGCTCAGTACATAGTCGGTCGCGCTCGGCACACCGGAATCTGTCATGTCCCAGCCAACCGAGGGGACTTGGAATGAGTGGGTGGGGCACTCCCAGAGTTGCCAATTCGCGATGTACGGGTCGAGGTTGAGTATCCAGCAACGCGTGCAGCACTCCGCCCCATTCATCGGCCCGCAGGTTATCCCCGACATGCCTTTTCCATCATAGTCCGTGTCGTACATCACAAACGCGAGCGTGAGCTGCTTGACATTGGACAGACAGCTCGTCTGCCTCGCCTTCTCCCGCGCCCGCGCGAACACGGGAAACAGGATTGCGGCCAGGATCGCGATAATCGCGATCACCACCAGCAATTCGATCAACGTGAATCCTCTGCGCATTCGTCTCACCTCCTTTTGTAAGATTTGGCGCGCCTCACCAAGCCCGCAACTGCGCCTTGGTATATACAATTTCGCGGCCTTTGTCAACGCCTCCTTCTTCTCTCACAGATTTTCTGCAGATTTTTTTCGCTCCCGGCAGCAGGTGTCCAACTCACCGCTGGCACGAGCGCCTCGCCTGCGCATGCTTGGGGCAAGCTGCGGTTCGAC
>JALGTI010000291.1 GCA_029821455.1 Candidatus Zipacnadia bacterium
CCCCTTCCAGAAGACACACATTAGGCCCTACCGAGGCGGCACCGATCTGGCAGCCTGGCCCTACATACACCGGCGGGGTCAGTTGAGCCGCCGGATCAATCTGTGCACTGGCGTCAATCAGCAGTCCGCTCGGATCCCGATCGAGAATCATCCAGCCACTGACCGCCAGCGCCGCCATGGGGCTGGCTACATCGGACCAGAAGCCGTCAATGGTCACAGCGCGCACTAGCTTACCCTCCTGAAGGAGTATCTGAATAGTATCGGGTAGTTCACGCTCGCCACGGGCCGAGGGTTCGGTGCGGCGGATGTAGTCGAATATCTGCGGGGGCATCACGAACAGGCCCGCATTGTTGTAGTTGGTGGTCGAAGTGCCCCGGGGTGGCTTTTCGATGATGTTGGTCACATAGCCGGCCTCCACATAGACAGCCGCCCCGGCCCAGGGGTCATCAACCTCGTTGACCGACAGGACCAGCGGCGGGCGCTCCTGTTGCCAGGTGGTGATGACACGGGCGTAGTTGCGCGAGGGCACCATTATGTCGCCCCAGGATAGGAAGAAGCTTTCCCCCTCCATAAACTCCTCCGCCAGCAGAGCGGCTGCAGCAGTGCCTGTGGGCTGCGCCTGCCACAGATAGCTTATTCGCACGTCCAGGCGAGACCCGTCGCCCAGCCATTCGGTTAGCATCTCGCCCAAATGCCCGACGATGATGCACCAATCATCCACGCCGGCCGCTGCGCCGCCGGTGATAATATGCTCAATCATCGGCCGGTCCACCACCGGCACCAGCGGCTTGGGTCTGCGATAGGTCAGCGGGCGCATCCGCGTCCCCTCGCCGGCGGCCAGGATTAGTCCCTTCATCTATGAGCCTCCAGGAAGCTCCGAAAGATGCTACCCAGTTCGCTTTCAGAGGGGAACGAACCTCCCGGGGTCGGCTAACCTAGCCCCCGTTTCCCCTTACTGAAGGGAGGGGGCTAGAGGGTAGGGTAAGCTTCCAGCTTGCCCACAAGGCGTCCCAACACTGAGCGCAGGCAGGAGGCCTGCCCCACATGAGGGACAGGCATGGTTCGACAGGCTCACCATGGCCTGAGCTTGTCGAAGGCCAAGGATGCCTGCCTTCGCGGGCCATAGCCCGCTACGGCGGGCGAAGGCCTGTCCTACGGAACGACCACAGGCGAGACGCCTGCGCCACCAGATTCTTGCAACCACGTCAAGAGGACATCGTGCTGCTGGCGACTAATAATGACTTTTCGCGATCGAACTCTCTGAAATACGGTGGCTTAGACTTGAAGCTTGCATCTGGTCTGACAGCACGATCCGTGATCATCGGCACGCTGCTGTGCGTGTTTATGAGTTACTGGAGTCAGTACGCCGAGCTGGTGATCCACGGCACACAGATCTCGCTGACCTACCCTCCCATTGGGGCCTTCATCATCTTCGTGTGCCTGTACGCTGTCACCAATATCGGGCTGCGGGTGCTGTGGCCGCCGCTGGCCCTGACGCGCCCCGAACTGGTGGTCATCTTCACGATGCTGGTCATCTCAGCCGGCATCTCCTCGATTGACCTGGCCCAGAAGCTCATTCCAATGATTACGGGACCGTATTACTACGCGACTGCCGCAAACCACTACCAGGAGTTGTTCTGGGAGTATATCCCTGCCTGGATGGCCCCCAGCGGCGAGCGGGTGATTAGGGGGCTTTACGAAGGCTCACCTCGTGGGGTGCCATGGGACACGTGGTGGGTACCGTTGGGTACGTGGACTGCCTTCACGCTGGCCACCTATGTGGTGATGGTCTGCCTGCTCACGTTGGTGCGGCGGCAGTGGATTGACAGCGAGAAGCTGTTGTTCCCGTTGGTGGTGGTGCCGCTGGAGGTGATGGCGGAGCCGGAGCGGGGCAGGCTGCTGAGTGAATTCTTCCGCAACAAGATTATGTGGATAGGCTGCGCGGCGGGGTTTCTGGTGCATTTCTACAACGGCCTGCCAGGCTACATTCCTGGGCTGCCGGTGCTGGAGATATGCCAGTGGGGCAAGATTGTCCCGACCGGGCCGTGGGGCCGCCCGTGGAGTTCGTGGTGGGAGATTCGCTTCGCGGTACTGCCGCTGATCATTGGGCTGAGCTTCCTGCTTACCAGCGAAGTTTCGTTCAGCCTGTGGGCATTCTATTGGCTGGGCAAGTTCGAGCAGGCACTTGGTGTATCACTGGGATTGGAAGGTCTCACTTTGCGCACACCCGGCGCCTCATTCCCCTTCACAGGACATCAGACGGCAGGGGCCTATCTAGCATTTGCAGGGGCCTCGTTGTGGATTGCCCGCCGGCCGATAAAGCAGATAATCGCTGCCGGTCTGGGCCTGAGCTCAAAGGCACCGGATGACGTTGATGAGCCACTCTCCTATCGGGCGTCAGTGTGGGGCCTGGTGCTGGGGCTGGCCTTTATGGTGGGATGGTGCGCCTATGCCGGGATCCCTATCCTGGTGTCACTGGCGATCTTGCTGATCTGTCACGGCTACCTACTGGCGATGACGCGGCTGGTCGCCGAGGCCGGCATGCCATGGGTGGCCGAGCCGGACTGGCGCTCCCACGATATCATCCGTTCGGTGCTGCCCACCGCAACTATGACCCCCAAGGCCTGGACCGGCGTGGGGATGCTGCTGGCCTACACGCATGATATGCGCGTCAGCTCGATGCCGCGCATTCTGCAATGCTTCAAGATGACTGAGCAAGCCCAGATGAGCAACCGCCACCACACGGTCGCTATCGCCATCGCGGTGCTGGTGAGCATCCCCTTCTCATACTGGGCGTTCCTGGAGGCCGGCTACACCCACGGCGGCATCACCATTAATCTGTACCGCTTCTCCAGCCTGGCGCGGCAGCCGGGTATCTACATGGAGCGGGTGCTGACCCAGAGCATCACCCACACCGACTGGCCCGGGCTAGCCATCATCGGCTACGGGGCGGCCAAGACCATCGCACTGGTCGTCCTGAGAATGAAGTATCTATGGTGGCCGCTGCATCCGGTCGGGTATGTTATGTCGTATATCACCTATCTGCACCGCGAGTGGCTATCAGTGATGATTGGGTGGGCAAGCCAGGCCCTGCTGCTGCGTTACGGCGGACACACCGCCTACCGCAAGATGCGGCCCTTCTTCCTGGGGCTGATCCTGGGAGCGATGCTAGCCTGCGGCCTGTGGCTGCTGATAGATGGTTTCACCGGCCTGCGTGACCACAAGATATTGTACTGATCGGCCCACAGCTACTTCTTCTTCCCGCCCTTGATGCGGACAGCGTGTGTCTCTCCGGCCAGCGATCCACTGGCGCCGCAGACCGGACACGTTACCCGACCTTTGCTTGATGTGCCCTTGCCGGTCTTGTCATAACACATAGCGACGCCGCACTGGTCGCAGACAGCCAGGCGCTTGCCCCCACAGTAGGGGCAGCCCCGGTAGCCCGTCAGCCCAAAGCGACCATCAATCTGCACCTGCGGCCCCTGCGGAATCTGGCCTGCCGCCTGGCCCTGCCGCTCGATCACCTCAGCGATCTGATACTGGTCATCAGCGACCTGCTCGAAGCGGACGGCAAACTGCCGCCCACTAGCCGAGCAGGCGCAGGGTACTTCCACTCCGCCCGGGCTCAGGCCCAGGGCCTGCTCACGACTCGCACCCGGCTCAATGGCCGGATACAGCCCCTCCTCGGGCACATCCTCAAGGTCCTCCCAGTCAATGTTGAGGATGTCGTCATCATCGCCAACATCAGCAGACATCTATGCCACCTCGTCACGACGGAATGGAGAAGTCAATTGCCCCGGTGGAAGTCTATGACATTCTCGCCAGGCTCCAGGTCACAACAAAAAACTGCCGATCCATCTTCTATCTC
>JALGTI010000292.1 GCA_029821455.1 Candidatus Zipacnadia bacterium
TGCCGGCTGACTGGCGTTGGTCCGTGCCGGAATTGATGACGAATCGAGCCCCTAGCTCGTTGAACAGAAAACCAGCGGCCGTGTCTATGGAGTCTGGTTCCACGGTCAGATAGACGCGGCGCTCGTTGGGAGCTGATGCCTCCAGCAGCGCATCCCCGAGCCTGTCGCGTAATCTCCCAATAATCTCTTCACTATTCAATCTAGTCAGCCTCCAACTAGCTGCTGCGCCACACCAGCCACAATATCAGCAACACAAGCCCTGCCCCTATGCTTTGCCACAGCATATAGGTCTGTGGCAGCCCGGTGTGCACAGTGCTGAGGGCAGCGGCGATTCTCTTGCAGAACCTTCCAATCGGCCCGAAGGCCCACCGGTCCACATCCAGCACCGGTGGCGTCGTCTCACTAACTTGCAGCTTCGGCACCGTCACCTTCGGATAGACGTTAGCGAAATACTCTGTGAAGACCCAGAAGTAGGCGCTGGCCTTGTAGCGTAGGTGCTCCGGATCCAGTACCTCCCCGCATGCCCAGCCTTCCACCATCCGCACCGGCGCCTTACCTGCTCGCGAGATGCCCCAGCAAACCAGCAGCAGAAAGCCGAACAGCACCAGTACCCACAGCGGCGCAAAGCTGCCGCCAGTCATCGGGCCCAGCGTTGTTGTCACCGACAGGACATTCACCCCGGCCAGGGCGTGTGACGCCCCTGTCGTCAGAGCAGCCGGGACCGCCAATCTGCAGACGGCAAGCGCCGTAGCAGGGAACAGCCCCACGAGTAGGCACAAGAGCCCCAGCGCCCACTGGGGCAGCCGCATCGTCACCGGCACTTCCCGTGGTTCAATCTCACGGACGAGTCTGGATGGCTGGCCCAGGAAGGTGGCCGCCACCAGCTTCAGTCCATAGGCCAGGGCCAATACACTGGCGAACAGGGCGACGACTGCATAGGCGGCGAACACTGCCGACTCCCGGCCTCCAAAGAGGGCAGACTGCAGCAGCAACCATTTGCTGACGAACGCGCCGGTCAGCGGGATGCCCGCAACCGACAACGCCCCTACGACGGCTGCGATGGCCGTGGCCGGCATCCGATGGATGAGATCCCCCAGCTTATTGAGGTCGCGGGTGCCGGTCCGATATAGGACCGAACCGGTGGTGAGAAACAGAAGCGCCTTGTGGAAGGCATCGGCGACAATGTGCAGCAGACCGGCGACGAAGGCGAGAGCGCTGAGGGTGGGATTGATCTTCACGAAGGCCACAGAGATGCCGATGGCCAGGAAGATGTAGCCAATCTGCCCGATGCTACTGTAGGCCAGCAGACGCTTGGCATCGTTCTCTTTGACGGCGGCGGCACTGCCTATGAACGCCGAAAGCGCTCCGAAGCTGGCTAATACAATGCCCCAACCCAAGAACCACGAACCCGGCGCGTCAGCCGCTACCAGCATCCACAGGAACACCCGCATCACGCCGTAAGCGCCCAGCTTTTCCATGATGCCGGCCATCATAGCACTGACTGGTGTGGGGGCCGCCGGCTGCGCATCCGGCACCCAGTCGCCCATCGGGAAAACGCCCGCCTTGGTCATAAAGCCTAGCGTCATCAAGCCGAGGACCAGGCAGGCCAACACGGGCCGTGTGGCGACCAATCCGCCCAGCGCGTTGCTGATGGCTCCAAACTCGAAAGTCCCCTCGGGGCTGGATAGCTTGTAAAGAATGAGCACTCCCACAAAGAGGCCCAGGTTTCCGATGTGAGTCATAACAAAGTACTTCAGGCCTGCCCGCAGTGCCTCCGGGCGCTCCTTCTCAAACACTATTAGCACGTAAGCCGGCAGCGACATAAACTCCCAGGCCACCAGGAAGAAGAACCAATCGGAAATGCACAGCACGCCGCACATACCGGCCAGGAAGAGGAGGAAGGGCGGATAGAATCCGACGATGCGGCTACCTTCGACACGCTCCAGGTAGCGCACAGAATAAATGGCGCACAGTAGGCCCAGCAGCAGCACCAGCACCGTCAGCAGCGCCGACAGGCCATCCACATAATATGTCAGGGAGGCGCCAACCGCACCCAGTCGCCAGGAGGCTGCACTGAGCGGCGTGCTGCTGGCTGCTACTGTTACACTCAGGTACAGCGACATCAGAAACGCGACCGCTGTCACTGCCACACTGAACCAACCGCATAGCTTGCGCCATGACGACAGGCCGTATGCGATGACCGCTCCCACAACCAGGAGGCTAATGATATAGGCAGCCGGCGCAACCGGGTGCAACCCAAACCCTCCTTAGAAACTCACTTGCCTGAGTCCTACTGCATTTTCTGATTGTCTATGGGGCCATCGGTAAGAACGGCAAGATGAACCCGACGCCCACAACGCAAAGTGCGGCCAACACTACCAGGACAGCGACCATAGTAGCAGGCGACTCCTGTGTAGCCGCCGCTGGCTCTCCCAGAAATACGCGCTGCTTGACCCGCAGGAACCAATAGAATGCCACCGCCGCCTCGCCCGCGAAGAAGATTACGAGCAGCACCGCCGCCAGGCCACCCAATTTGATGGTGGCGGCCAGCAGGAAGAACTTGCTCCAAAAACAAGCCAGAGGCGGGACGCCAATCAAAGCAAATACACCGACACTGAAGCACAATGCCGTAGTTGGCATCCGGGCCGCCAGCCCGCGTAACGCAGAGATGCTACGCGAGCCGGTAGCGAAGCCTATTGAGCCAACCCCCAGGAACAACAGCGTCTTGGCGATGCCGTGGGCCAACAGGTGTATCATCGCCGCCTGAAAGCCCAGCCAAACGCCGGCGATAGCCAGACCCAGGCCGAAGAAGATGTAGCCCAGGTGCGTGATGGTCGAGTAGGCCAGCAGCCGCTTGAGGTCATCCTGGGAAAAGTAGAAGTACAGACCCACCAGCATAGTGATGAGGGCGGCAAAGGCAACAATCAGGCCCAGGCCGTGCCCTGTGAGGGTCACTGTGGTTATCCCAATGTTATAGTCGGCCTGCAGACCGGTAAGTGCCCCGTAGGAGCCGTATACCACCCGCGCGATCATAAAGACGCCGGCCTTGACCATCGCGGCGGCGTGTAGATAGGCACTGATTGGGGTTGGCGCAGCCATCGCGTCCGGTAGCCACGTGAAGAACGGTACCTGTGCGGATTTGGCCCAGGCTGCGATCAACAGCAGCAGGAATACCACGCCTGCCCGGCGAGCTGTCAACAGGCCCAACACCCCGAACTCAAAGCTGCCCGTTGGCACATATATGAGCAGTAAAGCCAGCGCAAAGAAAGCTCCACCCACCGAGGTCAGCACCAAGGCCTTGTAGCCCGCTGCGGTGGAGCGCTTGTCATCGTAGAACGAAATCAGAGCCCAGGAGCAGATCGTGGTCAGCTCCCAGAAGATGAACATCTGCAGCAGGTTGGGCGACAACGCCAGCCCCACCATCGAGAACAGGAACAATAGCAGCCAGCAATAGTAGCGCCCCTTGCCGGTGGTGGTGGCGTGATCGCGGTTGGCTGCACTCAGATAGGAGCCTGAGAACAGGATGACCAGCAGTCCGATGGTGACGACCACGGCGAGCATCAAGATGCCGATGTCGTCCACCATAAAGCCGAACAGTCCAGCCGGCATCTGCAGCCACGGGAGGAACTTCCAGACCGCGCTGAGCTCTTCGGCATCGGCCGCCGAGACCAAGCCATTGACCAGGAATACGAAGGCAATGAGCGTAGCTACAGCAACCAGGGCCGCGATGCCATCAGCCTCGCGTGGGCGGCGTCCACACACCAGCAACGCACCTATCAGCGGCAGGACCAGCAACAGTGCGGCTGCGAACTCCCAGTTTACTGTAATAGGCACCTTAGTCACGTCGGCGGCGCTGAGCTTGACTAGCTCACTCAACGACGCCCCAAACTGCGTCCCCACAGGCTGAATGCCCAACAATACCACATCAACCGGGGCGGAGGCCCGCAGCACCTTCGCCAACAACCCCAACGAGGCATTGTGTGTTGAGATAGCCTGGGTCGAGGGGGAGCTGAGTTCAAGAATGCGTATCTCACCCGGCTCGCCGCCGAAGTCGGCGGCGTCACACAACACGATGGTATCTGCCTCT
>JALGTI010000293.1 GCA_029821455.1 Candidatus Zipacnadia bacterium
CCTGCTGTGCTTCGATAGCAACTTCTGGCGGCTGGGTGATATGTGGATGTCATACACGGCTGGCCCGTTGTGGGGGAGTCTGCTGGGACTGGCGTGTTTTCGCGCGCTCCAGAGTAGCGGCAGATTCCGCTCGGTGATGTTGGGGGCAGTGTTCCTGGGCATCGGCGGAGGCTTCAGGCAGCAATTGCTGACCTTCCTGGCCCCGATGTGGCTGTGGGCGGCGAGGCGCAGTCGCTGGTGGCAGGTGGCTCTCGGGATTATCACCATCGGTGGCCTGACGGTGGGCTGGATTGCAGGGGCCTCGTACTTTTCGGGCGGCTACGGGGCGTACAGCGCGAGCAGCCAGAACCAGTGGCAGGAGGTTGTCTATCCCTGGTCAGTCTTCTTCGCTCTCAGGCAAGGGCCAGCGGCAGCGGTCGAGGTGTTGATAGAGCGCATTAGCGGCTGGTCGGAACTGCTGTTCGGCGGCAGGTCACACCTGACCGTACTACCTTGGGTTGTCCTCTGCGTTTATGCTGTCGGGCGCATCTATCGGCCCCGGGACATCCTGCACGATGACCGCAGCCAACTGCTGCTGCTGTGACGCTGTTTCATTGGACCGTGCATATGACAAGCCGCTGTCACGCAGCGATTTACTATCCAGCGCTCTTCATCATCGCCGGGGCCGGGCTCAGCTTGTTGTGCCGGGATATCCGGGCTGTGCGGCTGGCTCTGACCAAACGTCAGGCGTCAATCACGGAGGCAGCAATCTGGCCGACAGCGGCAGTGTTGGTAGCGTTCATAGCGATTTGGAATATCGGCATCTTTGCTTCCAAGACAGGCCCAACGCTGCAGGCGGAGGCGCGTGGTGTCCAATCGGTCATTGCCCACATCCAGCAAAGCTATAAGGCTGAGCGCACCGTCATCGTTCAATCGGACAAGCGGATGTTCTTCTATGCGGTGGAGTATTATCTGCCGGAATATCGCGGCTATCAGTTGGAGCAGACGCTGTTGCCCTCACGGCCCAGTCTTGCCACACCCAGCCCCATCAAGCTGGAGGCAGAAGTAGACACTGTGGTGTTCTTGAATCCTGACGCGCGAGTGGCCGGCGACAGCGAGCGCATTGCGCTAGCCGAGGGCTTTGCGGTGCGGGTGAAACGGCTACGGCCCCATCATCGCTATATGCACTTCTCGCCTGCGGGCGTGGCGTTCTGGGCCAGTCCGCATCTGCCGGGGGCGTTGGCGGAATATGGCACGGCGCCGTCAGGGCAAAAGTGATGGCTGAAAGAAGAGAGTGGGATTCGCCTGAAGCTGAAGATTCTCGGTAGTGCAGCCGCCGAAGGCGTACCGTCGCTGTTTTGTGTCTGCGAGGTCTGCCAGCAGGCACGCCAGCGTGGTGGCAGGGACATCCGCCGGCGTACCAGTTACCTGCTGGGCGACAGCATTATGGTTGACTGGGGACCGGATGCCTACAATTCAATGATAGCCTTTGATCTGGACTACTCCCGCCTGCGACACCTACTCATCACCCACTCGCACGGTGATCACTGGGTAGTCGCGGACCTGGAGTATCGGCGCGAGGGCTTTGCGGTGCGGCCACAGGATAGTTGGTTGACCATCCACGGCAATCAGAAGGTCAGGGAGATACTCGCCTCTGGCCTGCAGTCCACAGGCGCAGATGAATTCGAGGTCTATGGCCTGGACTTCGACACGGTGAGGCCGGGCGATACGCGGCAGCTTGAGCACGGAGTGTCGGTGGAATGCCTGGCCGCCAACCACGCCCCCGAGGAGGACGCTCTCAACTTCGTGTTCAAGGTCGGGGAGCGGCGCTGCCTGATTGCCAATGACACCGGCTGGTTACCACAGCAGACGTGGGAGCGGCTTGCAGAGGTGAGGCTGGATGTGGTCATTCTCGATGCCACGAGTGGCCTGCGGCCGGCCGGTGAGCACCACCATAATGCCGAGGATGTCATTGCCACGCGTAACGAGCTTCAGAAGTTGGGTTCATTGGCCCCAGGCGCTGTGTTTGTGGCTAACCACTTCTCCCACAACGGCGGGATGTTGCACAGCGACCTGGAAGAGTTCTTCGGCCCGCACGGCATCCTGGTAGGTTATGATGGAATGGAGTTGGAGATCTAGGACTAGCTCATCGTCACAGGAGGTAGGCTATGTATATCATTGATGCCCAGCAGTTCGAGACCCAGGAGGTGCAGTCCGAGGGCGTGGAGAATGTCAAGATTCAGTGGCTGATTGACGAAAGCTGTGGTGCGCCGAACTTCGCGATGCGCCGCTTCATTGTAGGCCCCCACGGTCACACACCGCGCCACGCCCACGACTGGGAGCACGAGGTGTACGTAGTGCGCGGTCACGGCATCCTAGTCACCGAGGATGGGGAGACGCAGATTGGGCCGGATCAGGCGGTTTTCGTGCCGGGTGGTGAGACGCACCAGTTTATCAGTTCTGAGGACGAGATACTGGAGATGCTGTGCCTGGTGCCAAATGGCCCGGCAACGGAGCATTAGACAGAAACTGTGGTAGGCTTTGATAACTCTGTAGCCAGGTGAACACAGAGTCGCGACCAAGACGAGATGGGGAATAAGGAGGTTTGACATGACCTGTGCAAGGCTTGTTGCGTCCATGTTGGTGTGCATCTGCTGCGCTACTGTTGTGGGTGCGGTGGAGCTGGAGCTGCAGCCGTATTCGTATCACGAGGGCTTTGAGGGCGAGGCCCCGCAACTCCACCTGTGGGCCAAGAACGGGGAATCGGTTGAAAACTTCAATGGTGTAACCGATGAGATGGCGTTCGAGGGGGAAAAGTCCCTCAAGCTCGACGTTACCCTCAAGAGCGGGTCGTATCACTACTGGGGAGTGAACGTGTGGGTGCCGTGTGAGGGGCGGGTGAAGCTTTCTGCCCGGGTCTTCGTCGCCGAGGGCACGACAGCGGCGAGTGTCGGCTTTGGGACTAACATGGTATATCCGCCCACCCATCACTCCGGCTGCGGGCCTACGAGAAGCTTTAGCCAACCCACCGGAGACTGGGACCTGGTCGAAGTAGATCTGGTGGAACGCGGCCGGGATGGGGCCGCCGCCGTGATTGCCAAGGAAACGACCAACTTGTCGGGGGAGAACGTTGGCGCGGTCCTAAACATCTGGTCACTGTTCATCTATGGTAGCGAGGGACAGCGCGCTATCGTGTACGTGGATGATGTGCGGATCGAGGGTGAGGTGCCCAGCGCAGACGACTACACTGCAGAGGTCAATCAACGGGCAGCGGCGGCTAAGGCGCGCTTTGCGGCGCAGGTAGACGAGTGGCGCGCGCAGCTTGCCGAGGCGAGGCAGGCCCTGGGCGATCTGGGAGAGCCACCGGAGGCCGCGCGCGAGGTAGCCGAAGCCATTATGGCGACTCCTAAGCAGGCTGAGGAACTCATCGAGAAGCTCGCCCTGACGGGGTATGCTTCCCAGTACGAGCTAGATAGCCTCCGCACAGCCTTCCTGACGATGCGTCACGGCCCGGATACTGTAGATGCGATTGCGGAAAGCATTAAGGCCGGCAAACCTTACTTGATCTACACGCCTGAGCGCACCATCAGCAACCAGCGGTTTGCCTCAGATAGACTGCCGATGTCGGCTCCCATTGGCAAAGAGCTGGTCTGCGCGGGTTGCCGGGGCGAATATGAGTCCATCTCGGCAGCCATTTATGCGCTTGAGGACATTGAGGGGATGCTCGTGACCGCCAGTGACCTGCAGGGCGATGGCGGCACAATCCCGGCCAATGCTGTGGATATTTACGTGCTGAAGTGGTGGTATCAGGGCGGCGGGGGCATCGGCTACTCACCGAACAAGACTCATTTACCGGAACTGCTGCTCAAGGATGACCGGCTGGTGCGTGTGGACCGCGAGGCAAAGGAGAATTACCTGCGCAGTACCGCTGAGGATGGTACGGAGACCTACCTGCTGTGCAGTGGCCCGACCAGCGAGAACCTGGCAGATGTGCGCCCAATTGATGCCGACGAGCTGCAGCCTATAGATATCGCGGCCGATACGCTGCAGGAGTTCTGGATCACTGTGCACATCCCTGAGGAGGCCCAGGCTGGGACATACGAGGGCACTGTCTCATTTGAGACGCAAGATGGTTCGAGGTCACTGCCGCTGAGGGTGGTGGTGCATCCCTTCGACTTGCTGCCCTCGCGCCTGATATATTCGATTTACTATCGGGCCAAGCTTTCGGAGGATGGGAAACCTACCATCACCTCAGAGTATAAGTCGGAGGAGCAATATCGCGCCGAGATTGAGGACCTCAAGGCGCATAAGGCGCATGGGGTGCTTTATCCCTCCAACTATCAAGGCTGGCACGACCAGCTCCTGCCGCGTGTGCTGGAGATTCGCCAGGAGGTCGGGATGCCGGGCGGCCCGTTTTACAATCTCGGCCGGGGCACTGGCAGTACAACCGATGAGGCGCAACTGGCGCGTCTGCAGCAAGACGTCAAGAAGTGGATCGAGACCTGCAAGGGGTTCGGCTACGACGAGGTCTACTTCTACGGGATTGATGAGGCCACTGGAAAACTCCTTGCAGGCCAAAGGGCTTCGTGGAAGGCAGTGCAAGAGGCGGGTGGCAAGACGTTTGTGAAGACGTTTGTGGCTTGCTATAAGAAGACTTTCGAGGCGATGGGAAGTCTTCTGAACTGCGCGGTGCTTGCCCACGTGCCGGACCCGGCAGAGGCTGAGAAGTGGCACAGCGTCGGCTCCCACGCCTTCTGCTATGCTAACCCACAGGTGGGCGTCGAGCAGCCGGAGACATACCGGCGCAACTTCGGCCTGGTGCTGTGGAAGGCAGGCTTTGATGG
>JALGTI010000294.1 GCA_029821455.1 Candidatus Zipacnadia bacterium
GAGAATCTCAAGCTGGTTGCGGTCGGCCTCGTGATATTCGGGAGTATTGTTCTTGCCCACGGGGATGTGAATGGCGGGGATATTATGCTTACGGGCCCGCTCCAGGCCATAGGCGTCGGCCTGGTCGCTGATGATGACGGCCACTGAGGCATCAATCTTCCCCGCCTCGCAGGCGTCAATGATAGATTGCAGATTCGTCCCGCGGCCCGAAATAAATACACCCAGGTTTAGATGTGGCATATACTAATCACCCTATCTAACATTTCCACAGGTTAGCCTCACGGCCAATTTCGCCGATAGTGGGAGTTAATCCTGCCTCCCAGACAGACAAGAGCCTCCGCCAACTGACTCAGGCCCACTTGTTGCCCCAGGTTTTCCAACTTCCGTACCGGAGTGGGGAATCGCCCAGGGATATCCAGGGTACACTGTCTTGGAGCTGCGGATAAGCTTGCAACAACAGCGGATATGTCAATGGCTTGACTCCTCTGATTCTGATGATCAGACCCAGTTCTTGCGACTGAGCGGCACTGCGCGTAACATGTCGAACTCTGGAAAGTCGGTATGAGCGCATCTGGGCGAGGCGTCACCCTGCGCCAGGCAATCCTAGAATGTCATTTCAGCAACCTCTTCCACGCGACGTATCCCTCGTTCGTCGAAACGCGTCAAGATCACTGCTTCATCCTTGCTCGCCGGCACGGTAAAACTGTCCCGCCCTGTGGTGTGCTCAACTGAGATAACGAGAGCTCCGTCCTGCTCCTGGCCAGACAAAGAGCGCACTGTGGGGCCCTCAATGTATGGCTCCAGCACGCTTACGTAAACGGTGTCCTGGCACTGGCGACGCTGGATGCAGACACTTGTATCGTGGTTTTCCTTTGGATCTTTGCCGAGAATGATTTCGCCGTCTTGTGGGTGCATCTGCAGCATCCGGACAGATCTCTGCCCATCGGAGAACACCGCGCGAAATAGCCCGGCTGGTGGCGAACCGCGGCGCACATCGGTCAGGTGTCTGTAGCCGCGCGCAGTAAAGGGGTTCTCATCTGCTCCTACCAGCGCTGCGTCAGTTGTGACTTGGCCCCGCCCGTGCAGGGCCAGATCATAAGTGTGCTGTTGTGAAGAAGCTACTCGGAACACATCCAGCACGTAGTTGTCCACTAGACAAAGCGTGCGGTCGAGCGTGACACCCTCGTAGGCCGTGTCGCACGTTGCACGGACAGCCTTCAGGTGGGTGCCATGGTGGAACATCCGCAACTGCCCAAAGACGCGCTTTTCACCTCTTTCGCGGGCCCATATACTGTCCGAGGTGCCCTGTGGGTATTGGCTGACCTGGTCCACAGTGAGTGTATTGTGGGCGATGGTCTGATTGGCCCAGGTCAAATGCATCGGATTGTCATATCCCCACGAGCCAGCGTCTGGACACAATACTTCACCCAGGGCGTACAAGTCAAAGTGCAGCCGGTCTGGATGGTCGTGCCCGCTGCCGTAGGGGCCGAATGTGAAGTTGATCGCCGTGGCATCAACGTCAGTCGCGTCGGCGCGAAGCAGGGCAAATCCGCCAACAGGGAACAGTGTGCAGCCGTTCACATGACGACCGTTGATGCCGATTTGGGCGTCGTCTTGGAGACTGTAATGTCCGGCGGGCACTTCTTTGGGACTGTGCACCAGGTCCCAGAAAGTGTAGCCCCGACCGTTCTCGAAACTGCCGTTGAGCGCGATATTGCGTTCACTTGCGCCAACGGTGACGACAATATCGTCCCAAAGCACTTCGCCTGCGCCGTCCTCCAGGAAGAGGTGCAGACGCACGCTTCGGCTTTTGCCTTCGGTAGCACCTTGTTCAGGGGGGATCTGTGCGCGCACTTGTCGCCAGTCACCAACCTCCCGGACGCGATTGGTGAATACCGTGCTCTCACCGGAGTTGCATCTTATGTGCGCGCTGGCGCCCTGCATGCCCAGCGCCTTTACCCAGCCACTGACCTGCAGTTTCGCATCCGCCGGAACGCGCACGTCCTGAACCAGCGCAATACGATCATCACTATCAGTCTGCAGCCGGAAGGCCACCTTTCCGCCACGGCCGCCATTGAGGAGCGGGCCTGCTTGTGGATTTCCACGCGCCCGCCACAAGCTCCAGCCAGTTGGCACATCGCCCGCCCCTTGCCGCTCGCGGTTGATCAACCACGCGTATTTCGGGTCTTCATACTCCTTGTACGCCAGCTCGTAGATCTGATGGTAACGCACGCTACCCGTGCTGGAGTCCCCAACCTGGGCGAGGCTGCCACCGGGAAACGCGTAATAGAACGGGCCATCCAGGAAAGCCTTGAGCGAACGGTTGCCCGCAGGCCCGTATTCCTCGTGTCTGGCGCTACCTTCAAACGGCCCCAGTAGGCCGGGCAGCTCAGCGTGCCACAGGTCTATACCCGAGTTCTTCGCCGCCACCATTATGTACACGAGCGCCGAGGCGGTGTAATAGGTATATCCCATCGAGCGCTCCCAGTGAATGCCATCGGCGAAGATTGAGTGGGTCAACTGTTGCACCATGCCGTAGAGATAAACCTTGCGATCCGGGTCGTAGACACCATTGACCGCTTCATCAATCAGCTCGTGGTCACCAATGGCAAATCCACAGGAAGCCAGGATGGCCAGGGCCCAGGTTCGCCAGTTGCTGGAGTTGGTGTGACCACATCGGTGGCCGCATTCCCAGCCCAGAATCCGCAACAGATCCTGCTCGATATGCAGCCGATCCGCGTCGGTCAGAAAAGGCGCATTGGCGATCAGGTCGTAAGCCATGGCGGCGTCAACTGCCAGACCTCCCTCCCGAAGCGTGCTGCCTGTGAAGCGCCCACGCTCCCGCGTCGTCTCCAGACCCGGACAGATATCTGCAAAGGCCAGCAACAGATCCTTGGCGCCTTGACCGAACACTTCATTGTCCGATAGCGCGTACGCCTGCGCCAGCGTTGCCGCCCTGTGAAAGTCGGCCCGCCACGGTTTCTTAGAATTGAACTCAACCGGGCCAGACCCGTACGACTCGGCTTGAGAGAGAATACGATTGACGCAAATGGTGGTATACTCATCTCCGGCCTCCATGTCGGCCCTGATGCGGGCCAGATCATCGGCAGTACAGAAGACCCGCGGATGCTCAGGCAGCTTCTCCGGAACAGGGATACGATAGATGGCCTTGTACGACGGGAGTTCAGGCTGCATTTCCTGTCCAACCGCCTTTCCTGCCGGCGTGGTGCACGCCGTCAACGAAACCCCGATCAGTACCGCCCACGGCCACAGGGGCCTACACAGTGTCATCTGCACTCATCTCCCAGACTTATGGTTTGCACATTCGGGGGCATGTCTCGGGTGCATTTCGCCGAATATGCTGCTTTGGCCTGCCGGTGGCTGTGAATTCGCCCCGGGACTCAACGGTTGCAGATGACGCGAGCGCCAGCGGAGAAGCATAGTCGGGACCATACGTTGACTGGCCGAAGGGCTGACCGCACACAGTCGGCCACAAAGACGCACGAGAACCGAGGGAGCAGGAGCAAGATGAGCAGACCGAATATTCTCTTCATCATGACTGACGACCACCTTGCATGATGGGGCCGGAGGGCCCCGTGAATGCACGAGGCACCTCCTGCCCTTGTTCAGCGTTGTGTTGTTAAGCACCTTCCGGGTTGATCTACTGTGGCTGTCACCTCAAAAGGCCACTTCCATGGCCTGCGGGGGGCAGGCGGGGACACATAGCTCGCAGGCGATGCACTTATCCGAATCAAAGTGCACTTCCTGGGTCACGATATCCTTGTACAGGGCCTCCGTGGGACAGATGGTCACAC
>JALGTI010000295.1 GCA_029821455.1 Candidatus Zipacnadia bacterium
GCTTTGACTTGCGGCGCACGCGGCTGCTTGCGCTCCAGTCTGCGCCACAATACGGACAGACCGGCATACCATATCCAATCTGGTGGCCACAAAAGCAGGTACGCAGTTGTTTGCGCCCACAGCTCGGACAAACTGACCTGTCGTCCTCCAGGGGCGCATCACAATGATAACAACGCTCGGGCAGCCCTGGTGCTTCGGTCATCACGGTGTTCCCTCTGAGTCTATCAGGTTCCAGGCCCTCTTATCCCTCAACATCCCACGGATTCACCGTCGGCGGGCTTTCTTCCTCGCCAGCCGACTCCCCAGTCGTCTCTAGTCCTGGCACGCGCTTGAACAGTATCCAAGACCCATCCCCCAGTCTGCGGTGGACTGCGAAGCCCTCAAAAGCGATGTCCATCCTGGTCCCTATCTGCCAGGCATTGACCCAATCGCCGGTGCGCTCAATGGCGCGAACACGCGATACTGTAGGAGTGAGCAGCAGCCACTTGAACTTGCCAAAATCGCGCTCCATACCGCGCAGGTCATGGATGGTCCTGGGCAACCAAATGGCCTCGCGCTGGCCATACCATGCGATCAGCCAGGGGACATCAGTGATGATGGGCCCGTCGGTGCGCTGGGCCACGTCCTGGCACCAGGCGATCATCTCCCGTGCTGGTGCCTCCTCGCCCGGGCGCCGCTGGACAGTAATCGCGAGAGCTGTAGGGAAGACCTGTAGAACGACCAAGACGCCGATGGCAAGCCCCAGATAGGTGCGATGTTGCTTGGGGGGGAGGGGCTCCAGGCGTTGTTGGAGCACCCGGAAGAAGAAGCCGCAACTGATAACTGTGACAATCGGCGCTAAGGGACTGAGTAGACGCGGCGCCGCCAGGACGAATACCAGCGCGATGAAGACGCAGGCGAACATCGCATAGAGCAGGTAGCGCAGCCGCTCAAATCCAGCACTACCCAGTCGTAACATAATCGCTACGATGAAGAAAGCCGAAAGGTAGGGCCCCGCTAGAGTGGCCAGTACGCCGTACATTTCTGCCGTTCCTCGCCGCGTCTTCTCGTATATCTCCCGAGGGTGCTCGACAAGATATGCCGGGAATGAAGGCACGTCTTGGAGATATGAACGGTACAGGGTATTGCCTGGATTGGTGCGGGTCTGCATTATCATCTCCTGCCACCGGAACGTGAAGAACGGATTGCCCGTCACGGTATACATCCGGTAGCACCACGGCAAGATGACAATCACAAAGGTGATGGCAAAGACAGCGAGCACGGTCCGCCTCTGGCGGCCCGCAACCGAGTACCACAGGTAGACAACTACAGGCACAAGGGCGGCAATCCAAATGTACTTGGTTAGGTAGATCAGGCCGAAGACGATGCCGGCCGCTGCCATCAGCAGGATGCGATGCTGTGGCAGCCGCCCCTGCCCGTACAGCAATAACAGCAACACAGAAACCAACAGCGCCAGCAGGCAAACCTCCAGCCCCGAGATGGCATAGGCCAGAAAGGCGGCATTGGTGGCATACAAAGCGACAGCCAGCCACGCCGCCCGCGTGTCGAAAAGCTGAGAGCCTAACACGAAGACGACAATAACGCTCAGTAAGAAGGGGATGCCAGTAGCCAGGGCCACAGCGCGGTCCGTCGCCTCGGTGGTATCTCCGGTCAGGCGCAGCAGCAGTGATATCAAGGCCGGATGAAGGGGCGCGTAGGTGAGGTCGGGATGGTCGGCTATTTTCTGAACCCGGGCCAGGCTCAGCGGCTTGATGAAATCGGTGGTGAACCCTTTGCCCTGGGCAAGGTTGCGGCCGATCTGGGCGTAGTCGCAGGCGTTGGGATCCGTCAACCCACGGAACTGACTGACCATAAATACCAGATAGAGAAACAAGACGCCCAGCGCCGCCATCGCCACCCAGCCGACCTGCCTCAACCGCGTTAGCAGCGGGTTCTCGCGCCGCATCAGTGTTGACCTCCAAGTTCAGTGCCAAGACATTCTAACACAAAAGCGACGCGGCCAACAATACGCGCAGTCCGTGCCGTACTTGCCATCAGAATATGTCGGCTGGCATGAGGCGGCCTGTGGCGTTCTGAGCTATTGACGCCCAGGCTACCCTGTTGTACGATTGACAGGCCGGGTGCTGCCAGCGCACGCAGGCCTTTGTTCACCGCAGCAGCCATAGATGAGGTGCGATTATGACCATCACTGAAAAGATACTGGCGCGGGCAGCAGGCCGCGACCAGGTCAAGCCAGGGGATTTTGTCACCTGCAAGCTGGACCTGGTGCTGGCCAATGACATCACCGCGCCCATTGCCATCAGGGAATTCCAAGAGATGGGCGCCGAGGAGGTATTTGATCCCGCCAGGGTGACCATCGTTGCTGATCATTCCACACCGAACAAGGACATTGAATCAGCGACCCAGACCAAGCAGTGCCGTGACTTTGCCCGCGAGCAGGGCCTGGAGCACTACTACGAGGCCACCGGTGGTGGCATCGAGCATATCATCCTGCCAGACAAGGGTCTGGTGCTGCCAGGAGAGGTGGTCATCGGCGCCGACTCCCATACCTGCACCTACGGAGCACTCGGAGCCTTCGCCACTGGCGTAGGCTCCACCGATGCGGCGGCGGCGATGGCCCTGGGCGAGACATGGTTCCGGGTGCCTGAGAGTCTCAAGTTCATCTTCAGTGGAGAACTGCAGCCCTGGGTTAGCGGCAAGGACCTCATCCTGTACACCATCGGCCAGATAGGTGTGGATGGGGCACGCTATCTGGCGATGGAGTTCTGCGGGCCGACCATCGAGGCCCTGCCGATGGCGGGGCGCTTCACGATGTGCAATATGGCCATCGAGGCCGGGGGCAAGAGCGGCATCATCGCGCCTGATGAGACGACCCTGGAATGGGTCACCCCCCGTGCCCCGCGGGAGTTCGAGGTCTTCGCCAGCGATCCGGAGGCCGAATATGCACAGGTCTACGAGTGGGACGCCAGCGGCATCGAGCCGCAGGTCGCCTTCCCGCATCTGCCGGAGAATACCAGGGGTTTGAGCGAGGTTGGCGAAGTGATTATTGACCAGGCGGTCATCGGAGCCTGCACCAACGGACGCCTGGAGGACCTACGCGAGGCCGCCAAAGTCCTCAAGGGCCGCAAGGTGGCTCCAGGGCTGCGCTGCATCATCATCCCCGGCAGCCAGGAGATACACCTGCAAGCCACCCGGGAGGGCCTGGTGGAGACGTTCCTGGAGGCGGGCTGCGTGGTGAGCTGCCCGACCTGCGGCCCCTGCCTGGGCGGGCACATGGGCGTGCTGGCCGCCGGCGAGCGCGCCATCGCCACTACCAACCGCAACTTCGTGGGACGCATGGGCCACCCGGACAGCGAGGTCTACCTCGCCAGCCCGGCAGTAGCAGCCGCCTCCGCAGTGGCAGGCAAAATCTGCGGGCCGGAGGACTTGTAGGAGCAGGGCGCGATGAATCGCGCCCCTACGAGAGTCTTCGCGCCCGGTGTAGGGGCGCAATTCATTGCGCCCCTGTCGGTAGCGCAGGCGTCTCGCCTGTGCCGTTCGGAGGAACACACTATGTGCAACGAC
This sequence comes from Candidatus Zipacnadia bacterium, assembly GCA_029821455.1. Taxonomy (GTDB): domain Bacteria; phylum Armatimonadota; class Zipacnadia; order Zipacnadales; family Zipacnadaceae; genus JALGVG01. The sequence goes on from JALGTI010000295.1 coordinate 3,565, forward strand.
AAACGCAAGCCGGAGCCGGTTTACCTGCCATCGAACGAGCCCTACTTGGGCAGGCAATCAGTCCATTGCTTCCCCCACACCCCCTCCGCAAAGACTCTTAGAGTGGTGAGAATATGACCATCAAAGGCCTTGCCCACAAATACGGCGATCATGTTGATACCGATGTCATTATCCCGGCGCGGTATCTGAATACCAGCGACCCGGATGAGTTGGCCGGGCACTGTATGGAGGACCTCGACCCGGAGTTGCCCCCATCGCTATCAAAGGCGCCGGCGTGGCGTGTGTGATTGCCGAGAGCTTTGCCCGCATCTTCTACCGCAATGCCCTCAACATCGGCCTGCCGATTATCGAGAGCGCCGAGGCAACCAGAGGCATAGAGGCCGGTGACGAGGTGGAGGTGGACCTGGCCGGCGGCGTGGTACGGAACCTGACGAAGGGCACGGAGTACAGCTTCCCGCCGCTGACGGGGATGGCAGCGGAACTCGTCGAGGCCGGCGGGCTGAAGGCCCTGGTACGAGAAAAGCTGGGCTAAAAGCAGGATACAGCAAACGTCGTGGGGCGCTGCCCCACACCCCGCTGGGGGATAATCCCCCAGACCCATAAAGTGGGTTACGAACTCGTCAGTTTGCAAGAGGGAAAATTCGGCATGCCGCTACCTGTCGTCGTGATAGTCGGGCGCACAAATGTAGGCAAGTCGGTGCTGTTCAACCGGCTGGCCCGCGAGCGCGTTGCTGTGGTGGAGGACACCCCCGGCATCACCCGCGACCGCATCTACAAGGAGCTTGAGCTGGACGGC
>JALGTI010000296.1 GCA_029821455.1 Candidatus Zipacnadia bacterium
ATGCGCCGCCATCACCTACGGCGACGCCCCCAGGTCAAGACCAACACACCCAGGAGGAGAATAACCCCGGTCAGCAGCAGGATATTAGGCAAGGGATAGCCAGGGAGTGCCTCATTCTCGGTGGCGTACCAGATCAGGCCGGCGCCGAGCAGGCAGGCTGCCGTCAAGGCCGCGACCCAGGTGAATATCCATTGGAACAGCGAGGCCACAGTCTCCAGGTCGAACAGACCGCCTGTGTCGCGGCGGCGGGTTGCATCCACAGTCTCTTCCAGCCGGTCCTCATAGTAGATGGCCAGGTCACCTAGCACCCGGTCCAATTCTCCCTCCAACTCGCCTTGGCGAATCATACTGATGAAAAAGGGCGAGAAAACCGCCGGATAGCGACTGAATGCGGTAGCCAGGCTGCGGCCCATCTCCGCGTCCTCGCGCACCGACTCGACTATCTCGCGCAGCAGCGGATTGCCGCTCTGTTCGCGCAGCGCCTGAAAGATATCCAGCAGGTTGACCTGGGCGTGCATCAGGCTGGAAAACTGCCTGCAGAACGCGGCCAGTTCTGCATTAGTTACCTCAGCACTCTCTTCAGGCATCGCCAGCCTCCGCTACTCAAGTGATTAGTTGTTTGTGAAGCTGTTGGAGCAGTTGGCCGGCCAGAGCGTGGCCCGGACTGACCGCCAGCTCCAATTCCAACTCAGCCATCGCCTTCAGCGTCTTACGCCGCTTGAGGTACAGGATGGCCAGATTGTAATGGCGGTCAGGATGGTCCGAGTTGATCTCCCCCAGTCGCCCCAGAGCCTCTTCGGCACGGTCAATGTGGCCCAGGGCATTGTACGCTGCCGCCAGGTTCAGCCATGCGCGGGCATTTTCAGGCTCTAACTCCACACCCCGCTGGAACTGCTCGATGGCCTGAGTGTGCTGGCCGAGATGGTAGTGAGCCGCGCCAAGGTTGAGGGCGACAGCAGCATTGTCCGGGTTGGCAGTCTGTAGCTCTTTGAGCATCTCGACGGCTTCAGGGTGCTTGCCACGCTGCAAAAGCCGCACAGCCTTGCGCATCTGTGCCTTGCCTCGTCCTGACTTGCGCCTGGCAAACAGTCTCACTTCCTGCCTCCGCCCGTCACGTGCACTGCGACAGTGAGTATAACAGAGCACTCTTTTGAGTGTCAATGAAACGCACATCCCCCGGAACCACCGAGTACAGTCTGCAAGTCCGAACCCGGCTTGTCTATTCAGCGAGCTTGCATCCGGCGTCTTTCAGCTTCTCCCTGATGGTTCTCACCTGCTCGCCCCCACTCCCTGCCAGCAGCTCTCCTGGGTTGGAGAACATCAGGCACCTCATCCCAGCCTCGGCAGCGTCCAAGATCCCCTCCTTGCTGGCGATGTGTATGCCGGCCGCAATCCTGTTATCCTGACACACCTCGGCCACCCGCTTGATGGCATCCTTGAGCAGCGGGTGCTCCATCTGCCCGGATATGCCCAGGTTGGTGGTCAGATCAAATGGCCCGATTAGGAGGGCATCCAGGCCCGGAACTGCAGCCATTTCCTCGAGGTTGCTAAGCGCTCGACGGCTCTCTACCATGCAGATGATTATGGTCTGCTGCTCAATGAGTTCCAGCAGCTCCTCCCCTGCCGCCGGCAGCGGCTCGAAGTCAAGCATTGCCTTCCCAAGCGACGCACCCCGCACCCCACGCGGCGGATATTTGGTACACCTGAGGATCTCGCGCACCTGCTCTGGCGTCTCGACCCTGGGGACTAGCAGCCCGCGCGCACCCCAGTCTAGCGGCCTGCACAGGTACTCATACCCGTGTCCAGGTGGCCGCACCAATGGCGGGATGCCAAATCTGCGGCCGGCCGCGATCAGCTCATAAACAGTCTCGGGATTCTGGGCCGTGTGCTCCGTTTCGACCACGAAGAAGTCGAAGGGAATGTCGGCCAGTATTGGGACGATGTCAGGCGAATTCAGCCGCCCCACCATCGTCCCCAGCACTGTCTGGCCATTCTCTAGCGCCGCTTTGAGTGTGTTTAGCTTCATAATGGGCAAGTGATTCGGTACTCGACGTGAATTTCCTCCCTTCTGCCAGACCAGCGTTGCATCGAGGCTGCGAAAGGTAGGGGAGGTGTGGACAGGGCGGGGCAGGAAATGATATATTGTACGGCCACAGCATGGCCAGGCGTTGAGGGGAGCGTACGGTGCCGCTGTTCCGTAGACGCAAGAAAGAGAAGAACCGACCTGCTGACGAGATCCCTCCCGATCTGTGGGAGGAGTGTCCCGGCTGCCGCCAACTCCTGTATGCCAGGGAACTGGAAGATGAGTTGTGGGTATGCTCCAAGTGCGGGCATCACTTCCGGCTGACCGTCTGGCAGCGCTTGGAGATGACTGCTGACCCTGGCAGTTTTGAGGAATCCGATAACGATCTGCCGCTGGTGGACCCCCTGGAGTTCCCTGAGTATCTGTCTAAGACACAGGCAGCGCGTGAGAAGACGGGGATGCGCGAGGCCGTCCTGACCGGCTCGTGCAGGATTCGTGGCATACCGGTCGGCCTGGGCATAATGGATCTGGCTTTCATCGGCGGCAGCATGGGCTGGGTGGTCGGTGAGAAGGTCACGCGATTGATGGAGCAATGCGCCAGATTTCGGCGGCCAGTTGTGATGTTCTGCGCCTCTGGAGGGGCGCGCATGCAGGAAAGCCTCGTCTCCTTGATGCAGATGGCCAAGACTTCCGGCGCTGCCGGCAAACTTGCCGAGGCGCGCGTGCCCTATCTCAGCGTCCTCACTGACCCGACCTATGGTGGCGTGATGGCCAGCTTTGCGTTTCTGGGTGATGTTATTCTCGCTGAACCCGGAGCAGCAATGGGCTTCGCCGGGCCCCGGGTTGTCGAGGTAACCAAAATGAAGATGCCCCCGGGCGTGCAGACTGCGGAGTTTCAGCACGCCCACGGCATGATTGATATTGTGGTGCCACGTACGCAGATGCGCGAGACGCTCGCCCTGATCCTACGCTGGTGTATGACAGAGCGCGGAGCAACACACTAAGATGGCACAAGACGAAACTTCCAACTCGGCCTCGGCCTGGGAGCAGGTCGCCCTGGCGCGCCACGAGAAGCGGCCATACACGCTTGATTATGTCGAGCGGATGGTAGACGACTTCGTCGAGCTGCGAGGCGACAGGCGTTACGGCGATGACGAGGCTATTGTGACAGGCTTGGGGTTCACTGATGGCCGGCCGGTGGCGATAATCGGCCACCAGAAGGGACGGACGCCCGCCGAGCGCCGCGAGCGTAACTTCGCAATGGCCCAGCCCGAAGGCTATCGGAAGGCAATGCGAGTGATGCGGCTGGCCGCCAAGATGGGCCACCCGATTGTCACGCTGATTGATACGCCAGGCGCCGCTTGCCTGGAGGAGGCCGAAAGCCGTGGCATCTCCGAGGCCATCGCCACGAATCAGCGCGATATGTTTGGCCTACCGGTGCCGATAGTGTCTATCGTCATCGGCGAGGGCGGAAGCGGCGGCGCAATTGGCATCGGGGTTGGGGACCGAGTAATGATGATGGAGCACACCTACTATTCGGTGATCGCCCCGGAGTCATGCGCGGCGATTCTGTGGCGCGACCGCAAACTCCAGGAGGACGCGGCTGAGGCCCTGAAGCTGACGCCGCAGGACGCCTTGCGCCTCGGAGTGATTGACCGCATCATCGCTGAGCCGCCGGGAGGAGCCCACAATGACCCCGATGCGGCCGCCGCGCTACTCAAGCAGGCTATCACTGAGGCGTTGGACGATCTTGCCACCATCCC
>JALGTI010000297.1 GCA_029821455.1 Candidatus Zipacnadia bacterium
CCACCACATGCGAGTCTTTGGTGACTGGGTAGAGCTCTCTCCAGAGATAAAGTCGCTGGTTGAGCAGGTGAAGCCCCTCACCGATATCCTGCTGCGCACCTCGGTCGTGGACAATATCGCGCAGGTTCGAGGCGGCGGCAGTCGGTACTATGAAAATGGATTGGTCGAAACACTGCGCGATCCCGACGGGGTTCTCTATGTGGCTGTGGTCAATCGTAACTGCGAGAGCAATGGTCACGAGACGGTCAAAGTCCAGATTGGGCCGCAAGATGTGGATGGCTCTGGGACACTGCTGGCGGTTGATCCGGTGGATAATTCCACGCCATTCTTCACGTTTTCGCTCAACCTGCGCCCTGGCGAGGGGAAACTGGTGCGGCTGGTCCGGGCCGGCTCTGCAGTACCTCTGACGATCGAGCCGGCATCCAAGACCGTGAAGGTGAGGGAGAGCATGGACTTTACCGCCTCCGGCGGTGTTGGCCCCCACTATCGCTGGTCTGTCACCAACCCTCAGGTCGCTAGCATAGACGCGGTCACGGGCCGGTTGATCGGACTTGCCCCAGGGCGATGTGTAGTGCGAGTGCGCGATATGGCGGGAATCCTTGTGGTAACCCAAGATATTGGGGTTACTGAATAGTCCGTCCCTCCGATAGTCGCCAAAAGCGCGAACGGGGTTTGCGTATCGTATCGTGTGGAGATTCGAACAGGCTATAGAGGTTCCCACAATGAGAAGACTGATGAGATGCACTGTAATCTGGACTGTGGTAGCCGTCGTGGCCGTGGGGAGCAACGTAGCCTTGGCCGCCGGTGACAACATCGCCCTGGGCAAGCCCTACACGATGGCCCCGGCGCCCAACTATTGGCACAAAGGCTGCACAGAGCCAGATGACGCGATCCAGCTCACTGATGGCGAAGTGGCCAGTGGCCCCGGGCAGCTCTGGGTCCAGAAGCTGATGGTCGGTTGGCAGAATACAGAGTGGGTTACGGTGGTCATAGACTTGGGCGAGGTTCAGGCAATCGACCGGGTGTGCATGCACTCCATAACCGGCTACGGTGGGGTCGCCTTTCCGTCACATATCAATGTGGCGGTCAGTGACGACAGCAGGACCTGGCTTGTTGTAGGCGACATGAGCAGTGAGAGGGCGGTTGGATACACGATTCCGGACGCGGACGGCTGGGCCTACTGGTTCGAAACCCCTCCGGGACTTGCCGCGAGAGGCAGGTATGTGCGCGTAGCGTTCAAGCGGGAGGGCTGGTTTGTATTTTGCGACGAGATCGAAGTCCACGGCGGGGATGCGAGCATTCCGGCAAAGGAATACGGCGAACAATTCGCCGCAGATGACTTCGATGGACTACTGAAAAGAAGAATTAAGACCCAGCGCCTGCGGGACCAGCATGCTTTGACCATGGGGCTGTTGGAGCGCTGCGCGGATTGTGAGGAGAAGCTCAAGCTGACCAAGAAGCTGGTGGAATGGCATGAAGAGCTGCGTCGGCTAAAATCGCTTCCCGAGGAGCAGCTTGCGGAGGCTTTCAGGGCATTACAGGTGTTGCGCAGTGAGGTGCTCGGGTTAACCTACGGCCGAAAGCTGGTCGGCCAGAGGCTACGGCCGTACGAAGTATTTCAATCCACTACGCTTCCCCGCAAGGCCAATGAACGCATTCTCCTGCACACGTTGATGGCCCAGAACGAGCGCGAGCCAGCCGCCGTTTTGCTTGCGAATACCACTAGTGCGCCCCTGACAGTAACAGTTCATAAGCAAGGGGGCAGTTTGCCTAAAGAGCGTCTTCAGTGCCTGCACACGAAGTTCCAGGATGTACACCATGGGAAGCCCGTCGCTGATGCCCTGCCGCCACTGGAGAATGGCCAGTTCACAATACCACCGGTTCAGAGCGCTTTGCTGTACCTGTTGGTAGACAGCCGTGGCTTGCAAGCCGGCCGGTACGAAAGCAATCTGACAGTCGAAATACCTGGGGAGAGCTTGCCTGTCCGGCTCGTGGTGCAGGTAGCTCCCGTAAAGTTGCCAGATGAGCCGGATTTGTACCTTTACAACTGGTCCTATCTGGACTACAGTGCGCTGCTGAAGATGGACGAACAAGCCTTGGCCGATGATCTAGATGATCACTACATCAACACCTTCATATTCCGGCGTTGCCCGTGGCCTAAGCTGGACGAGCAGGGGAATCTCACCGAGCCCATAAACTTCACGCTGCACGATCATCTGCTTGACCTCCATAGCGATGCTAAGTTCTACATGTGGTTTTGGTGGTTTGGGGGCAGAAGGGAAACATTTGGCGGCGCGAAGCTGGAGCACGGGTCGCAGGCCTGGGAGAACGGCATTAAAAACTGGGTGTGCGCGTGGGTTGAGCATCTCAAAGAGCTGGGGATAGATTATGACCGGTTCGCTTTCTATCCATATGACGAGGCGGGTAGTGCCAGAGTCCAGGAATCCTGCGACCTGGCGGATCTCATCCACCAGGTTGACCCCAATATCAAGCTCTTTGCCGATCCTTACAATGTTAACGACGTAAAGGACAGTCACGTCAAACAGTTTACGGCGCACTTTGATATTTTCTGCCCTCTTCTAGGTACGGAGAAGAACTGGCCATCAATGTTCGAAGCCAAGAAGCAGGGCACGTGGCTATGGAATTATTCAGTGATGGCGAAGCACACGCGACCACAGGCCTACAGGGACCGGGCGTGGCAGTCGTTCTTATATGGCTATGAGGGCTGTGGGTTCTGGAGCTATGGTGACATAACGGCCAGTGCCTGGGACGATTTCGACGGTTCAGGTAGAACCGATTACGGTGTGATCTATGAAAGCGATCAAGGGCCGGTTACATCGCGCCGCTGGGAGGCCTGGCGGGATGGCGTGGAAGACTATATGCTGATGCGCATAATGGAGGAACGCGGTGTGCAGAACGTGAAGGCAGATGTCGCCGAGCTTGTCCAGCATCCCAGCAGTATTAGCATCCTCAGGCGCAAGTGGCTGCTGTCCAGATAAACAAGTGGCATGTTGGTGTACACCAACTGGAATAGATACCTCGCATATAGGATTTCGCCACAATGGATGCTGAACGTTTCATACAATACGCCAAGTCAGCCGCGCACTACCGCGATCAGATCGTCACCATCGAGGACATTCCCGCTCGCGAGGCCCAGTATGCGGAGTTGACCCCGCCACTGCCGGACACACTGGCTATTCTCCTACGCGACAATGGCATCAGGCGGCTCTATACCCACCAGGTCAGCGCGATCGAAGCTGTCAGGGACGGGCAGAGCGTGGTGGTCGTCACTGGCACGGCCAGTGGCAAGACGCTGTGCTACAACATCCCCGTCCTGGAGGGGCTGCTGGCTGACCCGCAGATGCGTGCTTTGTATATGTTCCCCACCAAGGCACTGGCCCAGGATCAACTCCGTGGCCTGTCCCGGTATGTCGAAGGCATAGAGTTCAAGAGTGGGACCTACGATGGTGACACACCACGCAACCTGCGGCGGGCGCTGCGCGATGATGCCAACATCATCCTGACCAACCCTGATATGCTCCACTCCGGCATTCTGCCCAATCACTCCCGCTGGGCACACTTCTTCGGACGACTGAAGTACGTGGTGATTGACGAGATACATAGTTACCGGGGTATCTTCGGCAGCAATATGGCCAACGTAGTGCGGCGGCTGTCGCGTATCTGCCAGTATTATGGGGCCGATCCGGTCTTCGTCTGCTGCTCAGCTACTATCGGGAATCCGAAGCAGCATGCAGAGGTGATAGTGGGCCGCGAAGTCGCCCTGATTGACAATGACGGCTCTCCGCGTGGGCCAAAGAAGTTTGTGCTCTGGAATCCGCCATTCATTGATGATACGAAGATGGCACGCCGCAGTCCGGCCACCGAAGCTACGCAGTTGATGTCCGACCTCATCTCCGAGTTCGATGTGCAGACGATCTCGTT
>JALGTI010000298.1 GCA_029821455.1 Candidatus Zipacnadia bacterium
CCTGGCGCTGGGGGCCGCCATCTTCAGTGCAACAGATGCCGGGCAGGCGTTTGCAGAGCGCCTGTGGGAGCTGGACGAGACGATCTATCAGTTGGGCGGCCCGAAGACGCTACAGACCTGGATCAATATTCGTCAGGGCATCACTGGCGTCGGACAGGCTCTCCGAGACCTCTCTACGGGGCAAACGCTGTCCGACGCGCTGGGTCTCGAGGAGGGCGAGACCACCGCGGAGACATGGCGAAATGTCGGCGCACGCATCGCGGCCTTCATCGGGGAGGGGCTGACAGGCGCGATGGACGTCCTTGCCACCGCGCCGGTGGCGTTACTGGCCCGCTGGGGGGACGAACTGCGCAAGGCGACTGGGGCCAGGCAGACCGAGGACGTCTGGGGGCAGTGGAAAAATGTGGGCATACAAATCGGCCGCAACCTTTGGCAAGGAGCCCTGGAAACTCTGAGCGAACTGCCAGCCAAGCTAACGGGGATATCGGGGCAGTTCCGTCAATGGGCGGAGAGTCGTGAGGTCCAAGAGGTCGGCGCAGCCATCGGCGAGACCATCGGAGAGGGCCTGGGCGCCGCCATCAATGCGCTCTTGGAGATTGGCTGGCAAATCGGCAAGGCCATCGTCTCGGGCATAGCGGGCATTCTGCTGCACCTTCCCACCATCACGAAGTTCGTGACCGAGTTTGTTTATAGCCTTGCTACGGTTGTCGGTGACACTATTGCCGGCTTCGAGGCCATCGGAGACGCCATCGGCGCGGGGATCCTGAAGGGACTAGCCAGTAAGCTGCTAGGGGAACAGGTGGGCCAGTGGCTGTTCGAGCAGTTGTCCGAAGAGGCCCCGCTGCGAAAGTGGTTGGATGCGCTCAGGTACGGCCCAATACTTGCCGTCCCTCGGCTGCTCGGCGAGGCCCTGCCCCGGCCGGAGGTGAGCGCCGAGGAAGACTTGGCGACTATAGACGAGGTCTTTACCAAGCTGGAGCGCATCTGGCCCTCAGAGGCCATGCGCAAGGCATTCGTCACCGTGGGCATCATGCCCCCCAGCGAGGAGGAGGCCGAGGAAGCCCTGCAGAGCGTGCTCCCCAGTGCTCCCCTGGAGGTGCCCGCGACACCCCAAGTGGATGAGGAGGCTCTGCGTTTACAACTAGAGGATACGGCGCACCCGCTGCGGGTGAAGCCGTACATGACCGCCGAGGACCTTGCAGCCTTCATGAGCTCCACGGAATCGGCTATAGAGGCTGCCGCGCGGCGTCAGAGGCTGGCTCGAGTACAAGATCAACAGTGGGAAGAGCAACTACTCAGTGAGGCACACGCGCAAGGGATGGTGCCGTAATGGGATACTGGATTACTACCTTCGGTACTGTGAGCTTGCCCCGGCGGCGAGAGGTGCAGGACGTCTCGGGTGGGCAAGCGTACAGCGGGCTGATGGAGCTCCCTGGCGGGCGGGCCTTTGACGCCGCCGGGACGGCTCAGACGCGGCGCGGACCGTACAGGCTGGAAGTCCAGGGCGCTATTCACTCCAATACCCCGGCCACACTGAACAGCAGAGTCCGAGAGCTACAGGCGCTGGTCGGCAAGTACGACTATCTGTACCGCACACCCGACGGGGGCAGTGCCGACTCCGAGCGGGTATGGGCACGCTGTCTGGGGGTGGCCATTACGCGTGATGTACGACATCGCACTTGGGTCGAGCCGCAGATTACCTTCGAGGTGCAATCGCCAACCTGGCAGGGTACCGCACTCCACAGTACCTCGGGTACGCTGAGCAGCGGTGGTACTCTTACGGTGACCAACGCTGGCAACGCGCCCGTATACGACGCCGTGGTAACAGCGGTAGCCAGCGGTGCGGCCTTCACGGACATCGTGATCGAAAATACCACGGCCGGCTATGTGAGCTATCTGCACTACGGCACCGCAGTATATCCGTCCGCGTCCGGGGGCACGGTATCCGACGGGGGCACGCTCAGTATCGACGCCGGGGCCTTGTCAGTGACCAACAATGGCACGGCGGCGTTCTCCAAGTTCGAACTGGGCGACGCTCACGAAATCGACGATTGGCTGCGCTTGGCGCCGGGGGAGAACGCCATCAGGGTTACATTCGACGGCGGTGCGGATGTTGTATTCACCGTGCAACACCGGGATAGCTGGGGATAATAGGTAGCAGATGGATTGGGTATATATCACCAACTCCGCTGGCGAGCCCTACGGCGACGGCCCCATTGCCAACGCCACGCGGTGGACGAGCATTGAGAGGCTGGACCGCGCCGGAGATTGCTCGTTCGAGGTGCCTGCAGCGGACCCGCGCACCGAGCTGCTACAGAGCAAGCGGGAAGCTCATTACTATCGGCTGGTGGGCGCGACCGTCACCGAGATCGGCGCGCTCATCATCGAGAAAGTAGAGCTAGTCACAACCGGGCGAGCCGAACCAATGTTGCGCGTGCGTGGAGGCAATCTCCTGCACGAGCTGACTTACCGGAGCGTCGGTTACCTGGAACTGTACGACGTCGAGACTGTGACTGCCACGAGCGTCGCGCACACGTGGCGCTACGGCGACCAGACGACGTACTACACCGATGACCTCGATACGGCATATGACGGTGACCCCGGGACTGTCTACCAGATCGACATCGGCCTCAAGTCTTGGAACTATCTCTATGTCTGCGCAGCGACGCCCATCAGCGCGGTAACGATCGACTTTACGAACGCCAACACCGGCGATGCGTCTACGCTCAATGCGCAATACTGGGATGGCAGCGCCTGGCAGACGCTCACGATTTCCAATGATGGCACGCACGATGGCACCCGCACCCTCGCACAAGATGGCAAGATAAGTTTCGTGCGGCCCACCGACCAGCAGAAGATCACTCACAACGGCGTGGACGGCTACTGGTGCCGGATGTGGCCCAGCGCGGACACGTCGCTGGCCCTCTACATCGCCGAAGTGGACGTGGACCAGGATGCCGAGACCCTGAACGGCCTGGCGGACATCATGGCCTACGCGCCACCGGGTTGGTCGGTCGATGACTCTGGCGAAGGCTACTCGGGAACCCAGAATGGCGCCTACATACAATTTGCCGGAGAGAGCGTACTAGAGGCGCTACAGATGCTGGCCGAGCACACTGGCGAGCATTTCCGGCTCGGCACGGGCAAGACGATCGAGTGGCTACAGGATGACCCGAACGACAACCCGACCAGCTCCAACGTACTTATCACTGCCGGCGGAGACACGGCGGCGCTGCAGGGTAACGCATATGTGGCGGTGATCGACGAACTCAGTGAGACCACCGACTCCTACGAGCAGATAAGCCGCATCTATCCCTACGGCTCAGGCACTGGCTCGGGCCGTGTGACGCTTTCCGCGGCTACCGATTCGGCCCCGCCGGGATATACGCTGAGCAAGAGCAACAACTTCCTCAAGCACGACGCTACCGAAGCCGCTTTGGGCCAGATCGAGGTACACCGCCAATGGCCCGAGGTGGGCCTGCAGGATGACAGCACGGTACACGGCGAACTGGCGTCGAATCAGTTGTTGCAGACGGCATACGAGTACCTGCGGAGGCACATCGACCCGCAGTATTCGTATCGTATCCGCGTGGTGGGGCTGCGACAGGCGCTCAAGCCCGGCCAGACCGTGCGCACCATCTACCAGCAGCACCGTGACGGCGAGCGGTACGTGGACATAGACGCCAACCTCGTGGTGCTCGCGGCCACTCGGCAGGTGGACGGGGCAGGCGTCTATACCACCGACTTGGAGGC
>JALGTI010000299.1 GCA_029821455.1 Candidatus Zipacnadia bacterium
CCTTCAATCGCTTTGACTTGGGCGGCGAAGATCTGCGGCGATAGGCTCTTACGGTGCTTGCTAAGTCGCACAGCCCGGCGTAGCAGTTGCTGCATCCCGTAGCAGAAGGCGCAGCGCTCAGCGTCAATGCCATACTGCAAATCTCGGAGTTGATGGGCCACACACAGTTGCCGCTGCTTGGCGGGCGCTTTCAGTTGCGCGCTGAAGCAGTCGCTCACCCAGACTTGTGGCTGCGCTTCGCCCAGCGTCTGTTCAATCGCCTTGCTGGCGCGGCTGGGCACGATGATGTGATAGCTGGCTTGCGCAGTCTCAAAGACCCACTGCCAGTGGTTGCGGCCATCCACCCGCGCGCCGGTCTCGTCGCAGCCGATGACCGGGCTGGCGCGGATGGCTTGACGAATCCTGTCCGCTTCCGGTTGCAAGCTGGCGGCAGCACGCTGGATAATATTGGCGATTGCGCCCTGGCTGAGGTCCAGGCCGAAGACCTGCCTCATCAGCTTTTCCAGGCGGTCGTAGGAGATATGCTGCAGGTGATGAAGGTAGCAGACCAGCGCTTGTATGCCAGCGCCGAAGATGCGCTCCGGCTCCAGCCCGGGCGGATACTCTGTGGCCTGTTGCTGCCTGCACAGCGGGCAGGCGACCTGATAGCGTCGGGCTTCGATGACCACCGGCTTGATGGGCGGAAGCTCGACAACTTGACGCCTGCCCACCAGCTTACCGGGCATCTCGCTGAGGTCTGCGCCACATCGCCCGCAGCGGCTCGGGCGACACTCGACGATGACATCGGGTGGCTGGCGCTTGCGGCTGGCTCCCTGATGGCCGGGCTTGGGACCGCGCTTCTTCCCGCGTTTAGGCTCCCGGCGGTTGGGCTTGGGCTCCTTGGAGGGAGGCACAGAGGAATTCGATGAGTCCTTGGGCGGCTCCGTCAGGCACTTGATCTGCTCTTCGAGGTCGACCACGCGGCTGTGCAACTGAGCGATTGTTTGCTGCAACTGCTCGATCAGGGTTTGCTGGCGGAGGATGATCTCGATCAGTTCAGCCTTCGAAAGCTGCTGCAACTCTTCGCGCGTCATAGCGGCAGTCCCTGCTGCAGTGAATGCTATGAGTGTAGCCTCCACTAGTGAAGACAACGCTGGGCGCAAGAAGTTCCGTGCTACTGTTGACAATCTTCCGGGGGCGGGTATAATACACACACCAGCCTGCCCCTGGGCAGCCTCGATTCAGCCCCTCGGGCGGGCAACGTGAGTAGTTACTGTACAATCTAGGGTCAAACTTTTTGCGTACAGCTCTTGACCTCACCCCCCCCCCCTGATACAATGGCCTGAAAGTTAAACACTATCTCCGAAAATGGGGTATCCACTTGACTCACGTTAGGTCATGGAGTAGCATGCAGTGGGATGAGCACGGAGGATTATCCAGCCACCCTGATGGAGTTCGATGAGCGCTTTGGCACCGAGGAAGCCTGCCAGCAGTACCTGTTTCGCATACGCTGGCCGGACGGCTTCCGCTGCCCGGTGTGCGGCGCGACTAAGGCCTGGGTCAACAAGCGACATCTGCTGGTGTGCAGCGCCTGTGGACGCCAGGTGTCGCTGACCGCTGGGACGGTCATGCACGGCACGCGCAAGCCTCTGCGCATGTGGTTTCGAGCCATGTGGTGGATCTGCACCCAGAAGACCGGCGGCAGCGCCAAGGGCCTCCAGCGGCTCTTGGGTCTGGGGAGCTATCAGACCGCTTGGGCCTGGCTGCACAAACTGCGCCGCGCTATGATCCGCGCCGGTCGCGAGCCGCTGGAGGGGCCAGTGGAGATTGATGATGCCTTCATCGGAGGGCGTGAAGAGGGCGTAACTGGCCGCCAGAGCTTCAAGAAAGCGCGTATCGTGGTCGCCGTAGAGGTGCCAGGAGCCACTCGTAAGGTTCTCGGCCGGGCTCGCATAAGTCAGGTCCCCGACTTCTCTGGCGACAGCTTGATGCCCTTTGTGGTGGAGAACGTGGTCGCAGGCAGCCACGTGATCACGGACGGGTGGGACGCGTACCGACCGCTTGGCAGCCTCGGTTTCGTCCATGAAGTGCGAGTTGGCGATGTTGAGCTGCTGGCCAATGCTCATCGCGTGGTCTCGCTATTGAAGCGCTGGCTGTTGGGAACGCATCAGGGCGCGGTAAGGCGGAAACATCTCCAGCATTATCTGGATGAGTTCACCTTCCGGTATGACCGGCGCAAGTCACGTGACGTGGGCAAGATCTTCTATCGGATGCTCCAAGGCGCGAGCAGCAACGAAGTGACGCCCTATTGGCGTCTGGTTGACCGTCCTGCACCCGATCAGCGCGTCACTGGGTAGGTTACGGGAGCGAACTGGATACCCCATTTCTCCGAAGAGGAGGCGTAACTATGTCGGGCGTAACTATGTCGCGAGAGGATAAGGGTTTCACGCTCATCGAACTGCTGGTGGTGATCGCGATCATCGCGATACTGGCAGCGATCCTATTCCCGGTCTTCGCCCGGGCACGCGAGAAGGCGAGGCAGACATCGTGCCTGTCCAACGTCAAGCAGGTTACTCTGGCGACGATGATGTACGCTCAGGACTACGACGAACGTCTCCCAATCACGACCTTCTGGTACCCGGGCGAGGGTGCTACACGGGCTACCTGGAAATTCGCCATCGGGCCGTACGCAAAAAACGACCAGATATTCCTGTGCCCCTCGGTGAAAGACCATACCAAGGGGCCGGGCCTCGCTCCCTATGATTTCACAGTAGAGAATGACTACGCCCTAAGTGTGAGGGTAGGGGGGACCATTCTGGGCACAGAAGACCTACCTCCGGTTGCCTCCCTTGTTCTGTTCGCAGAAAACAACACACCTTGCTGCAACGCCTACTTCCTCTGGGACCCGCGGGTTCACATTGCTCATGTCCGCCACAATGGGGGCGCAAACCTTGGCTTTGCAGCCGGACACGCGAAGTGGGCCAAGATCTCAAAGAACTCGGAAGGTGTCTGGGGGCCCTGGGGCTCGGGGTACTACGCCTGGCACCCCGCCTACTGGCGTTGGGACCAGATGTAGACTCTCCATGCAGGAGGTACCGCTGGGGGCGGGCTGAACCAACCCGCCCCTGCTGGATCCTTATGAGGCAAGCAACAGCAGCCTATTCTGCTGCGCGTGTGTGATTGCAAGTTCTGAGGAGTGAGCGACGTGAATCACTTGCACGAAGCAGTTGCTGTGCTTACTGCGTCTCTGGTGGGACTATCCCTGCCGGGCCGCCTGGATGGGGCTGGGGGCGGAGTACGACCTGCGCAACCTGCCGACGGGGAAGACCTGGATCGGGGACACGCCCTTTGAGCTCGTGGACCCGACCAAGAACGCGGGCAAGTCGTGCGTGATGCTGCCGGACGAGGCTACGCCGGGCGAGCTGTACCCTGAGTCGGTCTGGGAGATACCGATTGGGCAGAAGGCGAAGGCGCTCCGCTTCCTGCACACCTGCAGCGTGCCGAAGAAACGGGTGCGGGCGCTCTATGACCGCAACCATGAGAGGCCGACGCGCGTCGGCTGGTACACCATCACCTACGCCGATGGCAGCGAGGTCAAGGTGGAGCTGACCTACGAGGGCAACATCACGGACTGGAACTCGCAGAAAGGCCCGGTGCAGGCGGTGGACCTCTGGCAAGGCAGGACGCAGGCTGGCTCGCTGGCGACGCTCGCCGTCTGGGAATGGCAGAACCCGAACCCGGATTTGGAGGTCGCCAGCGTG
>JALGTI010000300.1 GCA_029821455.1 Candidatus Zipacnadia bacterium
TCACGATGGGACCCGCGCATCCGCAGATCGCCCATCGAGCGGGTCGAGAGCACTTGGTAGCTGTACCGCTCTCCGACCTTGCCCGTCACAACGGGCTCGGAATATATGAAAGGCCGGGGCGCACTGGCGTAGTCGGACGGGCCACTTGGCACTCCCCTCTCGTCAACTGCCACAACCCGGTAGAATACTCTGTTAGCACGGAGCAGAGCCGCTTGCGGACCAAGCACCACCGCTTCGGTGGCCGTCGTCTCACCGGCGAAGTTCGCCGGGAAGGCCTCTATGTTCCATTCAGGAGGCCACGGCACGTCGTAGTCATCCAATCCCGCATTGACCACATACGGTTGGGCGCTGGCAGTGAAGCCCTTCTCATCGCTTGCATAGATGCGATATCCAACCGGCGGCCGGCCAAGCGGGTTGGGATCCCACCGCAGAAGCCACGCACCGGTCTCGGCAGCCTGTTCGATCCGGACATTAATCGGCACCGCCGGCCCTCGCGGCGTGAACCGCCACGTCTCGCTCCACGGCCCCCACACCCCGTTCTCGTCCTTGGCCCGCACGCGCCAGTAGTATTCTGTGTCCGGGTTCAGCAAGCCGGTGTGAGGGATCGTGTACAGTGCCTGGCCGGCGCCGGCCGTTCTTGAGATCAGTTTCTCAAAGTTAGACGACAGGGGCCACTTCAGATCCGGCCGATCCGAGAGCTCGAAGTGGTAGTCAGTGATCCTGTCGCCGTCTGGGTCCAGCGGCGCATGCCATCGGAAGGTGAACTGCGTCCCTTCAACCTCGGCACCATTGTCGGGGAACACCGGTGCGGGCGGGGCTGGAGGCGGCTCGGTTGAGGACCGCTCCACCCACTCGCAGATCGTTGATGATACCGAGGCTCTCGAGTCTGGCATCTCCCGTCAGCTCACACTTGAGGAAGTATTCGTAGCGGGCCTCGCCGGCCCGTGGGAAGAGCTCGTCGAGGTCCTCGCCAACCTCCTGCCACTCCTGACCGTCCCAGGAGAGTAAGAATTGCGCGTTTTCTCCCTCTATCTCAAGTCTCCCGCCCACGAAGACGTACGGGCTCCGCAGCTTCCAGATGATTGTGCCTGTCTCGTCGGCCTCCGCGTGCAGCCCCTTATCATCGGCTACAATTGCGGCTATGCTTTCAGCGCCCTGCCGCCAGATGTCGGCACTGAAGTTGGGTCGGTACTCCCACAGGCCGTTGCATACGTTGGCGGCCGCCTGTTCTCCCCAGCCCGCCTTGAGGTCCAGGATCCCATGATACTTGTAGGGCATAAGGTGCCCCCACCGCCAGGTGATCGCCTCCCCGGGACGCAAGGTCATGTCCATGTTGTGGCCACGTACGCAGTCACGGCTCCCGCTACCCTCATCCTCACGCACGTAGACGCTGGCATTGTGCTCGTCCATCAGGCGGTCATCACGATCGAGGATCCCATAGTGGTGGGTCCGCTTGACGAGATCGTGGTCACGCGTGATATCTTGCTCGCCGGCGATCGTCTCATTGTCCGGCAGCAGGTAGTAGCAGTGCAGGTCGCCGTCCACGAGATGCCACTTGTCGTCGAAGAACACTTCGGAGACGCTGTGGCTCTCGGAGGTAGGCCTGGCCCCGCGTGCCGGCATCCCAGCGCTGCGCCACAGTCCGGCCAGGCAGGTTGCGTCATTGCCGCACAGCGTATAACCGTACACGTTGAATACCTTGACCGGGTTATTGACTTCGTCGTCACCCGTGGTCGCGTGGAAGCGGTGGCGCCGCTGCAGCGTGTAGATGGCGAGCACCTTCTCTCGGTCGGTCATGCCCGGTTCGCACGCGGTGGCAATGAGCTCGTCAATCGTGCGGAAGTGATTGCGCCCGTTCGACAGCCAGGGGTTGACCACGTCCGCCTCGCCGATATTCTCAAGGCGGACTGAACGGTTCGATTCCCAGGCTTGTGTCCACGGGCTGCAGCCGATTGGAGAGCAGCAATTGTAGCCATCCATCGTTCCGCGCTGGGTGATGGAGTACTGATGTGGGCTGCTTGAGATCTCTTCAACGTGCTTGCGAGGCACGTCGGTGGGGTCGGTATTTGAGCCCCACGGCTCCAGGTCCGCGCATGCGGTTGCACAGACGGCCATGGCAACCAGCCCTATCAGCTCCATCGTCATAGCTATACCTCCCTAAACTCGTCATATTGCCCGGCGTTTGGGCCCCCATACTCGTGGCCATTTCGCGTCTCAGTGTTCTAGTGCTCTCGCTCACAGTCGCTCTCCGGGACCTCGAGGACCTTCTCTTCGCTGTCCTACCAGGTTGCCGGGACCTCTGCGGCAGGGGCTAGCGGGCAGAAGCCCGCGAAGTATAGCTGGGCCTTCGGTATTGCAGCTTCACCCTCCTTGCCTGCTCTCGCCTGGCTCGTCAGGGCAGGACGCCGGTGGTCGTGCCCAGCAGCGCTTTCTCGGCTGCCTGCACGACTCGGTCCACCTCCCGGCACTTGTCATCAGGCAGGACCGGTACCAGTTCCTGTTGCAGGATGTCCTTGACGCGCTCCTTTGCGATGTCAAGCGGAGTGAGGGCGCCACCGTCAACCCAGTCCGCCCAGGCCCCACGATGCAGCAGCGCAGGGAACCACATGTGCTCCCTGTAATTGCGCAGCGTATGTTCACTGCTCGTGAACTCCCCACCCGGCCCCACCTCGCGGATGCCCTCCAGGGCAAGCGTCTCTTCGTTCACCTCGATGCCCTTGAAGAACTGCTGCATCCATTGGAACATCTCGTGGTCGATGATAACTTGCTCGGCGCACAGGCACAGGTTGGCGTGAAGGCGCCCCAGCGTCTTGACAGTGGCGACGACCTCCTCCTCATAGCTGTAGAAGCCACACATCAGCTCAGCCATGGTCCACGTTGCATGTTCCATCGCGGCCTGGATGCCGGGCACCTTGGCGTCTGTGGTCGTACCGCTAATGAAGCCACTGCCATTGGGGAACTTGTAGAACGCACCCGACATCTGACGCATGCACATCCGCAGATGCAGGGCCTCGGGAGAGGAGCCGACGAATGCACCTCTGCGTAGATCCATTATAAGATGGTCGCAGCCAACTGCTCGCGGAGTAAAAACGTTGTTTGGAGCCGGCACGAGAAGTCTGACTACAGTGTTGGATCCGAAATACTCCGCGTATACCTGTGCCAGGGCACCGGGGATTGTCACCGGATGGTTCCCGCCCATAAATCCACACGGAGCCAGCCAGCTAAGCCTTCCCGCTTCGGCCGCATGAAGCATGTCCTCAGCCACTCGTCCGCTAATGCGTAGCGCGCCGGTAGGTTGGACGTGCACTGACGTGGCCGGCGGCGCATCATCGCCCAATACACCGGCAGCCTGGAGCACGCGGGTGACCCAGGGCGCATCATCCGGACCGTTGGCATATCCTCCTTCGGGTTCTTCGTCATACTTGGCACTCAGCGCCGCCCTGTGGATATACTGAACTGGCACAGGGACATCCTGGGGCAGCATGCCCACACCGTAGGGGTATACGTGCTGGAGGCTCCTGCGGATCTTCATGAAGTTCCGCGCGTCCTCGTGGGTCGCATCGCGGATCGCCCACTTGTCGACATCAAATATGAACCCGTGCGTCGAGCCGACCGTCGCCCGCAACCTGCTTGGCAGGTGGAAAGGCTGCGGCGGCTTTGCCGTGCCCTCGACTGTGATCTCCGGCGTTGCCGCGCCGGCTACCTGGCGGATCGTTTCCAGCACCAGATCAGGGCTCAGATAGACTCGTTTACGGTTCACGTCTACCCGTGCACCGCCGTCGGCGAGTCTCTTGAGAGCATAGTCCGGCAACTCAACTTCCATCCCTGGATCCTCGAGGATTGCCAACATGGTCTGATGAATCTTCAACATCTCCTGATTGTCGAGGAACTTCGCGCCTCCGGCTGGACTCTTCATGACTTTGTTATAACCTCCTCTTAATAGATAGCCTAGCTGCTCGCCGAGACTGTGAAATGACCTGGACGGCCAGCCTACATCGGTGGAGCATCCAGTTCCAGTCGCTGGTATTCCTTTTCACACGGCCGGCCATCAGTTATAAGCATCGCCCGTTCCCGTGCAAGCATGATGAAAGAATTGTACGTCGGCAGGAGGGGCGTGTGCTGGCAGATGCCGCCCGGTTCCGTATGATCCCGTAGAATCTGTTTCATGCCCTCGATGGTATGCTCTACCTGCCTGGTCAAGCGCTTCAGATTCTCAAAGCGATCGCGTGCGTTCTCGATGTACTTGGGTTCAGCAGTGCATCTGTCCGCCAGCTCCGGTGTCGCAAAGAAGTTGGTAGTAAACACCGCGCCCTGTTCCGGATGCCGCAGAGCCTGGCGGTCAACGTCCTGCTCTACCGCTATGAGATTCCCCTGGCCATCGCCAAGGGTCAGGGCAGCGGCGCCAGACATGATTGGCACCTCCCTCATCAGCGCCAGAGCCTCCGGAACGTTTGCACATCGCTCCAACATCAGCCTCGTGATCATCTGTGAGGGAATGCCATCAGCGTTGAAGCCGTCTGAGCTCACGCTGGAGCCGTTGCAGCACAGACCGGCGTCTTCGCTCCCGCCGTCGTTGTTCTTGCCGATGAGGACGCCCTCCGGGGCATCACAGAAGCCGACACCGGTACAGCCCCGCTCCCGTAGTCGGGACACGACGCTATCTGTCTCCGACATCTGGCTGAGGCAGTTGAGTGTCAGGATATCGTCGTATGGTATTTCGCTGCCATCGGCCACCCCCTGCAGCTCCTCCAGCAGTTCCGGGGCTTCTCGTCGCACGTTGGCTTCAACCTTGGCCCGTATCTCGTCGTGGGCCGCAGTTGAGTAGCTATCCGGAATGTTTCTGGCCGCCATGCACCGCTTGATGGTTTCAACCAGCGCCTCGCCGCACAGCCTCCCAATCTCATAATGTGAGCCTTCGGCCTTCACATACTCCATCTCCGCTCTCCCTCCTTATCTGTTTCACGTACTATGACCATTCTCGCAGAAACTGGCCAGTGATTGCACCCCGCTATGCCACTTGTCACAGCCCTCGCAGCGGTGGTGGCAGGGATGGTGGCCCCGGCATGTGTGGTGGGAACAGGGGGGGTGGCTCCATCCACTGCCGACTTTCCCCGCGAACATGCAACTGACCCAGCATATTCTGTAGCATGTAGTTGCGCTCTTCTTTGGTCCGTTGTTGCTTAAGGTTGTACTGGTAGGCAGTGGGGTCGGAGTAGACATAGAAAGTCGCATCAACTTGGTAGCCTATTTCGCTATATGCTTGCTCAGCCATTGCCTTGTAGTCGTCTAGCGTCCGGCCCGCCGGCCCCAGAACTGCGGCTCTGTAATACTGAGGAGATTGAATCAAGACTTGCACCTTGACCTCAGCACCATCAGGTGTCGTTAGTGTTCGTGATCGCAGGGGATTGCCACAGCCGCACAAACACGTCAGGGAAAGTGCCAACAATACTCCCCTCGCTCGCATACCTTCTCCCCCTTTCCGTGCACAACAGCAAAGGCTGTAAGTCGCTTGCCCGGCCCCCCTCCGCCACAGAGCTTTGGCCGGTTGGCTCGCGGGTCATTGCACGCCGCTCTTGCCACTTGTCACAGGCCTCGCAGCGGTGGTGGCCCCATCCACTGCCGACTTCCCCCGCGAACAGACAACCGACCCTGCATATTCTGTAGCATGTACTTGGCCTCTTCTTTAGTCGGCTTTTCATTGAGATTGTACTGATAGGCAGTTGCGTCAGAGTAGACATAGAAAGTTGCATCAACTTGGCGGCCTATCTCGCTATATGCTTGCTCAGCCATTGCCTGGTAGTCG
>JALGTI010000018.1 GCA_029821455.1 Candidatus Zipacnadia bacterium
GGCGCTGACTGGTTCGCGAGTATCGGCACCGAAGATAGCAAGGGCACCAAAGTATTCTCGGTAGTAGGCAAAGTCAAGAACACCGGCCTCGTCGAAGTGCCTATGGGAATTACTCTGCGCGAGGTCATCTACGACGTCTGTGGCGGCGTGCTTAACGACCGCGAGTTCAAGGCGGTGCAAACCGGCGGGCCCTCCGGAGGTTGTATTCCGGCTGAGTTGCTCGACTTGCCGATTGACTATGAACATCTCACCGAGGCCGGCTCTATGATGGGTTCCGGCGGAATGATCGTAATGGACGAGCGTACCTGCATGGTGGACATCGCGCGCTACTTCACTGACTTCCTGGTGCAGGAATCTTGTGGCAAGTGTGTGCCGTGCCGCGAGGGCCTCCAACACTTGCTGCGCATTCTTACCAACATCTGCGAGGGAAACGGCGAAGAGGGGGACATTGAACTGATTGAGGACTTGGCGGAGGTCATTACCGATGCCTCGCTGTGTGCTTTGGGGGGCACGGCGGCCAATCCGGTCATGAGCACGCTGCGCTACTTCCGCGATGAGTATGAGGAGCACATTCGGGATAAACGCTGCCGGGCTGGCGTCTGCCACGCGCTGACTACTTTTGTAATTGATGAGGAGATCTGCACTGGTTGCCATGCTTGTTCCAAGGCGTGTCCAACGGGAGCGATTGTTGGGGAGCCTAAGGAGAAGCACAGCATTGTGAACGATCAGTGCATCCGCTGCGGCATGTGCCGCGAGGCGTGCCGCTTTGACGCGATCATAGTGAAGTGACAATGAGGTTATCAGATGGTTGAGTTCACACTCAATGGGCGACGTGTAGAGGCTGAACGCGATGCGATTCTGATGGATGTAGCTCGCGAACACGGGGTGGAAATCCCCGGCCTCTGTTATCGTCCGGGAACAGAGGCATACGCCTCGTGCCGGCTGTGCCTTGTCGAGGTCACTCAGCGTGGTCGTACGCGCATCGTGACGGCGTGCACCTATCCAATTCGAGATGACGTGGTGGTGGAGACGGAGACTGAACACGTGCGGCGGCTACGCAAGATGGTCCTTGAGTTATTACTGGCTCAAGCGCCAGGCTCTGAGGAGATCCGCAAACTGGCCGCCGAGTACGGAATCGAGAAGCCGCGCCTGCCCGTGCTTGGCGACAACGAGAATGAAAAGTGCATACTGTGTGGCTTGTGTGAGCGCGTTTGTGCCCAGCATATTGGAGCGGCCGGCATCAGCTTTGCCTTTCGCGGGGCCGAGCGGCGTATAACCGCTCCGTATGATGAGCCACTCGAAGAGTGCATCGGCTGCGGAGCCTGCGCCTTTGTCTGCCCGACGGGAGCGGCATTGGAGAGACTGGTGGCGGGAATGGTGGAGATACAACCGTGGGAGGCGCGTGTGCCAATTGCCACTTGCCGCTTGTGCGGCGCACCAGTGGGCCCGCGGCCAGCGCTGGAGCAGGCTGCCGCAAAGCTTGAAGTGGATGTTGACGAATTGCTAGTCTGCCCTGCGTGTCGACGGAAAGACCATGTGCAGGAACTCTCCCGCATAGCCGGCTCGCCTATGGTTGGAATTGCAGGGATACCCGGCAGGCGCGGTGGTCGCTGACAGATTTGGTGAATCATTCAGGAGGTTAGAGTATGTCCAAGATTGTTGCGGCTGCAGCCATCAGAGCATCCCACGAAATCGTAGGCCGGGCTGACGAAGCCCTCCAGCGGGCTCTTGACGAGAAGGGCTCTGACTGCAAGGTGGAATTCCCCGAGACGGCCTTCTATATGCCGATGATATATGCCATCTTGGGAGAGGAGGTGCGAACCCTCGGCGATCTCCAGGAGATTATGGAGGACCACACCAAGCCTCTGCTCACCGAGGAGCCCTCTGAAACCAACTGGCTGCCGTACCTCAGTGGAACGTTGGATGCCGGCATCGCCACACTCTTCGCCGAAGAGATGATTATGGCCATCCGCTACCTGTATGGCGAAGAGCCTCAGCGCGGCTGGCATGGGTTCATCTCTGACACCGTCCTGCGCACTCTGGGGATTCAACTCGTGGATGGCCGGATGCCGGGCTTTGCGGCTATCATCGGAGCCGCGCCCACCAACGAGATAGCGGTGCACATCATCCGCGAGCTTCAGAAGCGCAATATTCTCAGCTTTCTTATCGGCAATCACGAGGGCCGCACGATGCGTGACCAGCTTCTGGAGGAGGGCGTCATCACCGACGATCCCTACGCGGGCTGGGACATCTACATTGTGCCTCTGGGGCCGGACACCGAGTCCATCATCTATGCCGCCAACTGGGCCATCCGTGGTGCTTTGACCTATGGCGGCCACAAGGGCGGCGACTGGAAGGCCTGCCTGGACTACACACGGGCGCGCATCTTCGCCTTCGGACTGGGGCTGGGCACCATTGACGACCTCAAGTTTGCCAGTGGAGCGGGGGCGATTACCATGGGCTTCCCGGTTATTGCCGATACTGACATCCCCGAGATCCTGCCCACCGGTGTTTGTACATACGAAGAGCTTGTCAGTGAGCCTGACCATTCCAGAATAGTGCCTCGCTGCATTGACGTGCGCGGGGTGAAGGTGACGGTCACCGACATTGACGTGCCGGTGCCGGTGGCGGCGGCCTTTGAGGGTGAGACGGTGCGCAAAGAGGATATGCACATCCAGTTCGGCAGCAAATACTCCACCTGCTTTGAGTACCTGGAGATGGCCGACATGGATGAGTTGGAGGATGGCAAGATAGACGTTATCGGGGCGGATGTTGATACTGTGGAAGTTGGCGGGGCTTTACCGTTAGGCATTATTGTGCGCGTAGCCGGCCGCAAGATGCAGAAGGACTTCGAATCGATCCTTGAGCGCCGCCTGCACACTATCCTCAATCATCCTATGGGCATTTTTCATATGGGCCAGCGCAATCTGGCCTGGATTCGCATCAGCAAAGATGCGTTCGCGGCTGGCTTCAGGCTACAACACTTCGGCACCGTAATCTACGCTTTATTGACCAACGAATTCTCTGCCATTCTTGATAAGGTCGAAGTAACTGTAACAACTGAGCAAGCGGACATAGACAGGATTCTGCCCAAGGCAGTTGAGGCATATAGAGCGCGGGATGAGCGCGTGGCGGGTATGACCGATGAGAGCGTGGACGTCTTCTACTCCTGCACCCTTTGCCAGACATTTGCGCCCAACCACGTGTGCACTATCAGTCCAGAGCGCCTGGGGCTATGCGGTGCCTACAACTGGTTGGATGGCAAGGCCGCCTATGAGATCAACCCGACCGGCCCCAATCAACCCATAGAAAAGGGCAAGTGTCTGGACCCTGTGAAAGGCGAATGGGATAAGGTCAACGAATTCACCTACCAAAATTCCAATCGGACCATTGAGCGAGTCACACTCTACTCAATAATGGAGGCGCCGATGACGTCCTGTGGCTGCTTTGAGTGTATCCTGGCTGTCTTGCCCGAGGCTAACGGCTTTATGATCGTAAACCGAGAGTATCCAGGGATGACCCCATTGGGTATGCGCTTTAGCACCCTGGCCGGCACAGTCGGCGGCGGCCACCAGACCCCTGGCTTCCTGGGTGTGGGGCGCAGGTATGTGATAAGCCGCAAGTTCATCTCCGGCGACGGCGGACTGCCGCGGATGGTGTGGATGCCTCAGGAACTGAAGGATGACCTACGGGAGGGGCTGGTCGAGCGGGGCGAGGAGTTGGGAATCCCAGACCTGATAGACAGGATAGCTACTGAGACCGATGCGACTACGATACAAGAGCTGGTAGAGTTCCTGACCGAAAAAGAACACCCGGCCCTGACAATGCCGCCTCTCTTCTAGCCAGTTAAACGCTGATGGCGGCGGCCGCCTACTATGTGGCCGACTGTGGTTGGCCGGCTGTACCCGCAGCGACCAGCTAGAACTTTCAATGTATTACTTGCGAACTCTACGCAAGGAGGGTTGGACGTGGCTCTGAGTGCTATTGAAATCTATCAACATCTGCCGAAAACCAATTGTGGCGACTGTGGCGTGCCGACTTGTCTGGCCTTTGCTATGAAGTTGGCCCAGAAGCAGGCGTCATTGGATGAGTGTCCCCACATAGGTGAGGAGGCTGCTGCTGCACTTGACAGCGCGGCGGCCCCGCCAATGGCTACCATTACCATTGGAGACAGCTCCAAGGCCCTCAAATTAGGTGGGGAGACTGTGCTGTTCCGCCACGAGGAGAGATTCCATCACCCTTGTGGGATTGCCATCGAGGTATCCAGCGACCTGCCTGCGGACGAGGTGACTGCGAAGGCCAAAGAGATCAATGAACTGGAATACGAGCGCGTCGGCGATATGTATGGCGTTGATCTGGTGGCCGTGCGTGACGCCGGCAATGGCTCGTTCGGAGAGGCTGCCAGGGTGGCTGCCGAGGCCGGTGACCTGCCACTGATTCTGATGAGTGACGACCCATCGGCGATGGGGGCGGCGCTGGAAGCGGTTGGCTCGGGTAAGCCACTTATCTACGCCGCCACCGCTGGTAACATTCAGGAGATGGCAGCTCTGGCCAAGGAGCACTCCTGCCCTCTGGCTATCCGCGCGGAGGGTCTCGAAGAGTTGGCGTCGCTCAGCGGACAGGCTCTTGAGGCTGGTGTAGAGGACCTGGTCCTGGATGCCGGTGCGCGTGAGGCCGGACAGGTACTTCAGAACGAAACGGCCATCCGCCGTGCGGCGCTCAATAAGAAGGTGCGGGAGCTGGGTTTCCCGACCATTGCCTTCCCTGTGGGTGACAGCGTGGTCGAGAAGAGTCTACAGGCCTGCAACTGTATTGCCAAGTATGCCGGAATCGTAGTGGTTGACTTCACGGACGCTGTAGGCATCCTGCCTATGCTCACGACTCGCTTGAATATCTATACCGACCCACAGAGACCGCCGCAGGTGCCCCCGGGCGTGCATGAGATTGGCGAGCCGGGCCCGGATTCGCCGGTGCTGTGCACCACTAACTTCTCCCTGACCTACTACATCGTTGAGGGAGACGTCAGCGCCAGCAAGGTGCCGGTTTGGGTCGTGGTGGTTGACACGGAGGGCACCTCGGTGCTGACCGCCTGGGCCGCCGAGGACTTCACCGCCGAGACAATTGCCGCTGCCATCGAGTCCAGTGGCATCGAGGAAAAAGTGAATCACAAGAATATCG
Organism: Candidatus Zipacnadia bacterium; assembly: GCA_029821455.1. Taxonomy (GTDB): domain Bacteria; phylum Armatimonadota; class Zipacnadia; order Zipacnadales; family Zipacnadaceae; genus JALGVG01. The sequence goes on from JALGTI010000018.1 coordinate 5,179, forward strand.
TTATTCCGGGGGGCGTAGCCGTGCTCAGCGGCAAGACGGAAGAAGAATCTGGGTGGAATGTGATTGTGGGACCGCGGGAGTCGTCCGGTATTCCCAGCTTCTTCCGCCAGCAGGGGTTCTCGTAGGACAGGCCTTCGCCCGCCGTAGCGGGCTAGGGACTCCGCTGAAGCTATGTCCCTCTCGCGACAGCGGATGGCCTGCGAAGGCAGGCATCCTTGCCTGTCCACATCATCGCGTAGTGGGCGTCTCGCCGGCCGGAGCCCCGCAGGTCGTACGAATCAATGTCGTTGGTTGATAGGATAGATAACTCGTGGCGGATGATAGTTCTCAAGCTATTATAACCTTTGAACCTGACGGCAAGGCTATAACCGCCGCCCAGGGCGAGCGCCTGCTGGATGTAGCAACCAGGGCTGACGTTGCCATACCCAGTGAATGTGGCGGCCAGGGAACCTGCGGCAGGTGTGAGGTCATACTTCACGATGGTGTGGCCTGGGACGTTCAGGCCGAGGAACAGGTGGCGGCTGGGCCCGGCACTCCGCTACGTGTTCTGGCCTGCCAGACCACTGTGGTGGGAGACCTCAGAGTTGAGGTTCCGACCGCGCCGCGTCGGCGCGGGCTGGTGGTGCTGACTGCCGCCCCGTTGCCTGACCGAGTGCAACAGACCTTCCTGGAGGCCGAGCCGCCTGCAGCGTTGGCCAGACGTTGCCGGGTTTCGCTGTCCCTGCCATCTAAGACGGACTCCTTGCCTGACCTCAGTCGTCTGGCGCGGGCTTTGGAGGCCTCTTGCGCTGGCCCCGCGCGCTTTGACATCTCCCTGCCGGTTCTGCGAAAACTTCCGGGCTTGCTGCGCGCCAATGATTTCTCTCTCGACGTGACGGTGGCCGACGCCGGGACGCACCATCACATCGCTGAGCTAGGACCGCCATCGCAGGGCGGCACCGTGGGCGCGGCGGTTGATCTGGGCACAAGTACCGTGGTGGTGTACCTCATTGACCTGCACGAGCAGACTGGCATAGCGATCGAGGCCAGCCACAACGCCCAGCGTCGGTATGGGGACGATGTCATCAGTCGCATAGCGTGGGCCGAGGAGCATCCCCAGGGGACGGCTACGCTGCAACAGGTAGCCCTTGATACCATCAATGGACTCATCGAGCGCGCCGCGGCCAGCCAGGGAATGCAGACCAGCGACATCATCGCAGTCACCTGCGCCGGCAACACCACGATGATGAACTACTTCCTGGGCATTCCGGCCGGGCCTGTACGCAAGACGCCCCACGTGCCCCCGGCGGGAGCCGCTCCGGTTTACTCGGCGCAGACGATTGGCGTCGAAGTCGCGCCCTACGCTCCTGTTTACGTTTCACCGGCCATTGCCGGCTTTGTCGGGGGCGACATCAGCGCTGGGATACTTGCCACCGGCATGGCGATGTCGGAGGAGACGTCGGTGCTGGTGGACCTGGGCACCAATGGTGAGGTTGTGGTCGGCAATCGGGACTGGATGGTGTGTGCCTCCTGCTCGGCGGGGCCGGCCTTTGAGGGCGTTGGTATCCGTGACGCAACCTTCGCCGTACGTGGTGCTGTACAAGGCTATGACTATGATGCGCAGACCGATACCGCCACCGTCGCCACCATTGAAGACGCACCGCCGGTGGGTATCTGTGGCAGCGGAATGATAGAAGCGTTGGCCTCGCTGGTTGAGAATGAAGTGATTGATAGGGCCGGTCAGATTCAGATGGACTTTCCCTCGGATCGGGTGCGTGAAACTGACGAGGAAACCGAGGTCGTGCTCATTCGCCAGGGAGAGGCCGGAGCAGAGCGCGATATCTGCTTGCGGCAGCCCGACATCGAGAATCTCATCCGTTCCAAGGCCGCCGTATACGCCGGACTCTCTATCCTCCTGAGAAACCTGGGCCTGACCACGGACGACGTTCAACATATCTATCTAGCCGGCGGCTTTGGCAACAGCCTGAAGGTCGAGCGCGCGGTGGCCATTGGGATGCTGCCGGACCTACCGCTGGAGCGGATCCACTTTGTGGGCAACAGCTCCCTGGCCGGTGCGTCTCTCGCCCTTCTGTCCCGCCGGGCCAGGGACGAGCTGGTGCGCATCGCGGAGGCCACTACCTACCAGGAACTGGCCGTAGAGGCGGCATTCGCTGATGAGTTCATAGCCAGTATGTTTCTGCCACATACAGACATAAGTCGCTTTCCGTCCGTAGTTGCCTAGTAGACGCTAGGGGACAATTGTCGAAGAAGGAGTGCAATGCAGATGAGTTTTGAGATGCCAGTGGAGACCTGGCCGGCCGCGGTCAGCACAGTAACGCTGGGTGCTACCGCCGAGCAGGGTGGAACACGCACCTCGACCGTAACAGTGGGCGGCGAGGCCACCCTGCCGTTCCTGAACTTTGAACAGGAGACACCGAACCGGCCGGTCATCGCAATGGAGGTCTTTGATGAGCAGCCCAGTGAGTGGCCCGCGCCGCTGGAGGCTGCCTATAGCGACGTGTGGGGTGACCCCGCCCAGTGGGCTCAGAAGTGCGTCGAGGAGTACGGCGCCGACCTTATCTGCCTGCGTCTGGCTAGCGCCGACCCGGAGGCAACAAATGCGTCCCCTGACGAGGTCGCCGACCATGTGCGAGCGGTGTTGGAGGCCGTCGGTGTGCCGCTGATAATCTGGGGCTGCGGTGACTACGACAAGGACAATGAGATTATGCCAGTCTGCAGTCAGGCGGCGGCCGGCGAGCGCTGTCTGTTGGGCTCAGCGGTCGAGGACAACTACAAAACTATATCTGCGTGTGCCCTGGCCGACAAGCACGTCATCATCAACGAGGCGCCGCTGGACATCAACATCCAGAAGCAGGTCACCATCCTCGTCACAGATATGGGCGTGGACCCCTCTGATATCATCCTGTACCAGACCACTGGTGCCCTGGGCTATGGGGTCGAGTACGCCTTTTCTATTATGGAACGCACGCGCCTGGCCGCCCTGGGTGGCGACGCGATGCTGGGAATGCCCATGCTGGCGGTGGTAGGTGCGGAGGCCTGGAGAAGTAAGGAGGCTCGCCTATCCGATGAGGCGGGCGCCGAGTTTGGCTGGGGGCCGCAGGAGCCTCGTAGCATCCTGTGGGAAGCCGCTACCGCAACCATTTTCCTACATGGCGGCTGCGACATCCTCACCATGTGGCATCCGGAGGCCGTGGCTTTGGTCCGACGCACAATTGACGAGCTGATGGCCTAGTGCGTGCGGTACAATAGCGAACCCTATATCAACTCAAATCTACCGGTCCAGTGGCGCGCGCTGGAAGCGTGCAAAGGCCCCATCTTATTGGGTGGGCCAGAGGGAGGGAACAAGATGTACATAATTGGCGAACGCATAAACGGAATGTTCAGGGATGTTGGTGCTGCCATCCAAGCGCAGGATGAGTCTGTGATCACTGACCTGGCCCAGCGACAGGTGGCCGAAGCCGCCAATGCACTGGATGTCAATGTCGGCCCGGTCGCTGAGGATGCGGTTGCGGCGATGGTATGGCTTGTGGAGACAATCCGCAAGGTAACTGATGTGCCACTGTGCCTCGATAGCACCAAGGTGGACGTCATCCGCGCCGGCCTGGAAGCCTGCGAGGGCAACGCTATCATCAATTCCACCACCGGCGAGGCCGAAAAGATGGCGCAGCTCTTCCCGCTGGCGGTCGAGTTCAACTGCGAAATCATTGGCCTGACCATTGATGAGAATGGCGTGCCCGCCAAGGCCGAGGGCCGTATGGAGGTGGCCCTCAAGTTGGTGGCTACCGCAATGGAAAGCGGTCTGCCTACCGACAAGCTGTATGTGGATGCGGTGATCCTGCCGGTGAGTGCCCTACAGGATAACCCACCCGAGGTGCTCAAGGCTATCAGCCAGATAAAGATGCTGGCAGACCCCCCGCCCAAGACGGTCATCGGCCTGAGCAATGTCTCCCAGAACGCGGCCTTCCGCGAGCTGATCAACCGCACCTATCTGGTGATGGCTCTGGGCGTTGGCTTGGACGCTGCGATCGTGGACCCCCTCGATACGGAACTGATGGATGCGATGATCGCGGCAGAGATGCTACTCAATCACGCTGTCTATTCCAAGGACTTCCTGAAAGCGTACAGAAAATCCTGATGCTGACAGTTGATCTGGTTCATAGTGGTGGGCGCTATCCACAGGTGGTAGCCGAATACCTGTCCTCCTTCGACGGCAGTCAGGTACGTCAGTTTCAGGTGCCCGGTTGGGGCGCGGTGCTGATGGAAGACGCCGCCGACTTGCTGCCCGAAGAAATCGGCGCCTCGGACGTGGTTGTGGCCGTCGCCGTCTACCAGGATGTCCTGGTAGAGCTGCCTTATCTTATGGAAAAGCACAGCGGGCGGGCACTAATTGCCCCCATTGAGGACCCTAATTGGATACGCCCCGGGCTGGTCGGACAGGTCTCGCGCATTTGCGCCGACAAGGGCATCGAATGCGCCTTCCCCAAGCCCTTCTGCGCCTTACAGCCGCAGACGCGGCTTATTGGGCAGTTCTGTGAACAATACCAGATAGGCAAGCCGGAGCTGCATCTCGACACGGCGGATGGTGTCATCACGGCGGCGGAGTTTGTGCGCGGCGCACCGTGTGGGCTGACGCGGTGGGTTGCCGAGCAGTTGGTAGGCCACCCTGTGGACGAATCACTCATTCAAACCGTCAAGACTCTGCATCACGCCCGTCCGTGTCTGGCGAGCATGGCCCTCGACCCGGTGCTGGGAGAGACAGTAAAACACCTCTCTGTTGATCTGATAGAGTATGCGGCGCGGACGGCTCTCGAGCAGGTGGAGAACAAGTGAAGCTGGCCATTGCAGGTAAAGGCGGTGTGGGCAAGACCACTGTTACGGCCGGGTTGGCGCTCCTGCTGGCCGAATCCGGCGAGGAGGTCTATGCCATTGACGCCGACCCCAACAACTGCTTAGGCTTTGCCCTGGGCTTCCCTCCTGAACTGATCGAGACGCTCCAACCTGTCTCCGACATGAAGCAGCTTCTAGCCGAACGAGCCGGAGTGGGCCCCGAGGGGGGAACATTGTTTATACTGACGCCCCAGGTTAACGACCTGATTGACAAATTCTCGCTTCGTCATAGGGGCGTGAACCTGCTGGTCATGGGCTCAATTGCCAGTGGTGGCGAGGGCTGCGCTTGCGGTGCCAGTGCGACCCTAAGGGCGCTGCTGCGGGAGATGGTGGATCTGCCCCACTACGTCCTGGTTGATCTCGAAGCCGGGGTCGAACACCTTGGCAGAGGCACGGCAGCGGCGATGGAGACGATGCTGTGCATCACACCTCCCACGCCCAATGGCGTGCGCACTACCTCGCGCATCATCCGCCTCGCCTCGGACCTGGGCATGACTGATGTACGCATACTTGCTAACCTTGTGACGAAGCCTGCCGACCTCGAGTATATCCACCAGGCCCTGCCCGAAGTCGCGGTTGCTGGAGCGTTACCTGAGTACGAGGCGCTTCCCCAGGAGGCGGTATTCGACGGGCCCAGTGGCGAACGCCTCAAGGCTGACCTGAGTGAGGTCCTGGCCGCGCTGCAAATACAGAGCCAGGATTGAGACAATTATGCCGAAGACAGTAGCAGTAACTGGCAAGGGGGGCTGTGGCAAGACGGTACTGGCCTGCATGGCGCTACGGGCGCTGCTGGACGCGGGCCAGACCCCGATTCTTGCTGTGGATGCCGACCCCAACTGCAACTTCGGTGAAGTGCTTGGCGTCGAGCCGCAGGGCAGCGTCGGGACTCTCCGGGAGCAGGTCGCCACCGACTCAGGCAGCGTCCCCTCAGGGCTTAGCAAGAGCGAATTCTTTGAATATCGCATCCGGGAGGCTCTCACTGAGGCAGAGGGCTTTGACCTCATCGTAATGGGTCAGCCAGAGGGCCCCGGCTGCTACTGCTTTGCCAATCATTTGCTCCGAGGAGTCGTTGACCACCTCAACGACGCCTATCGCTGTACGGTCATGGATTGCGAGGCTGGCCTGGAGCACATCAGCCGCCGCACCACCCGCGATGTGGACCTGACGGTAGTGGTCTCGGATGTCTCTATGCGCGGCATCCATACCGCCCAGACTGTTAAGGATCTCGTGGCTAGCCTGGGGTCCAGATGCGGTAAGATGGTGCTGGTCATCAATCGCGTGCAGGGCGAGCTTCCTGAAGCTATTGCCGAAGCTGCCCAGCAAACGGGCATTCCGCTGGCGGCGACCATCGCCTATGATGACGAGATCGCCGAGCGCGACGCATTGGGAGAGAGCCTTCTGGACGTGCCAGCCAATAACCGGACACTGCTGACCATAGCAGACCTGCTTGTGGAAACCGGGTTCATCGAATAGTAGCTCGGAGCAGCCTGCATAGGGGATGATACTTATGGTGCCTGCGATTTACATTGCTGGAACCGGACAGCACAGTGGCAAGACGATGTTCTCGCTGGGCTTGGTGGCCGCCCTGCGGGAGTGCGGCCGTAGCGTCGGCTATATGAAGCCCGTCGGTCAGCGGGCAGTGCAGGCCGACGATGCCTTCGTAGACGAAGACGTTGTCTTGATGGCTCATGTTTTTGGCACTGACCAGGGGCTTTCGCCAGCCAACCCGGTTACACTCCCGGCAGGATATACAACCCAGTTTCTGAGTGAGGACCTCTGTAGCGATGAGCTAGTTGACCGCATACTGAAAGGGTATCAGCAGATCTCGGAGGGTAACGAGTTCGTCGTCGTCGAGGGGACCGGCCATGCCGGGGTCGGAGCGGTTGTTGGGCTAAGCAACGCCAAGGTGGCCAGCATTCTGGGTGCAAAGGTGCTGATCATTATGTGTGGCGGCCTGGGCCGTCCAATTGATGAGTTCAGCCTCAATGAGGCCCTCTTCGACAAGGAGGGTGTGGCTATAGCCGGAGTTGTAGCGAACAAGTTCCTTGCATCGCGGCTCGACGAGTTCGTGCCACTACTACGCAAGTGGTTCGACAGCGCGGGCGTGCCCCTGCTTGGAGTTATCCCCTACGAGACCACGCTGACGGAAATCGCTCTATGCCAGATTGTCAGTGAAATCGGTGCAGATGTAATAAACGGCGAGGAGAGCCTCGACCGCCGCATCCGTGATTGCATTATTGGCGCTGCCCCTCCACATCGCCTTATCCCGTTCCTGGAGCCAGGCGTGCTGGCTATCATCCCTGGTGACCGTGACGACCTGGTGCTGACTGCCGTTAGCTGTGAGGAGTTAATACCCGAGGCAGCCGGTACCATAGCCGTGTGCCTGACAAGCGGCATCCTTCCCCACCCCAACACCCTCCGCATCATCCGCCAGAGCCACGTGCCTGTAATTGCTGTCAAAGGTGGCACCTTTAGCGTCGCCTCTGAAATCTCTGACCTGGTGGCTAAGATGATGCCAGGTGATACTGAGAAGATAGAACTTGCTAAGCGCCTGGTGGCGAATAACATTGACCTTGATGCCACCGTCGCTGCCGTCGCAAAGGGCCGTCTGATGCTGATGGAGTGATAGTTATGTGTCTGGTTACTATTTACCGCGACCGCGTTGCAGAGGATACCAAGCTGGCCGAGGAGGTAATGGAATACACTCTTGACCTCAGCACCGGCAGGCTAGTGGCCAGCGGACTGAGTGGCCAGGCCACCTTTGATGTCGGGTCATCGGTGCACTGGCGCGAAGCGGACGATGTCCTCGTGATCTCGTAGGCTAGGCATCCCACCTTTGCGGGCTAGGCCCTGCTACGGCGGACGAGCCTTGCCTGTCCATACTTGCCGGGTGGCGTGGGCGTCTCGTCCGCACGGCAGATGCAACGAAGAAGAGCGGCCAGTTGGCCGCTCTTCCGGCTTACTGCCAGAGATGAAGATGACGCTCAGAACTTGCGTTCCGGCACGGCCATTTGCTCCTGGCGCATGATGTCAGCCGGCTCGGGGGGCACCTCCTTGCCCAACTGTCTGGCCAAGCGAGCAGCCCGTTCGCGGGCGTGGGCGTTAAGCGCTGTCTTGCCCGCTACACTCCACCACTTGTAAGCCTTCTCCAACTCCCCGGCTTGCTCATAGATATGGGCTTTCAGGTGTAGCGGTAGGATATTGTTGGGTGCCACAGCCAGGTAGCAATTGGCCTCCTCGATTGCCTCGTCGTACTTGCCCTCCTCCATCAGCCGCCAGGCGGTCAGGTACCGTTCGTGGATGGTCAGGGTGGCGCCGTAGGCGGTGCCGTCGGCGGGGTTGCGCTTGATGCAGTAGTCATACCAATCGAGGGCCTTCTGCATTTCGGGCTTACGCTCATAGGCGTGTGCGATTATCCTTTCAATATACTCCGGATGCTCAAACTGCAGGGTGTGGCTGAGCCATTTGCTGGCCTCGTCGTAGTTGCGCACCTTGTCGAAGTAGGTCCAGCCCAGTTCGAAGTAGAGGTCATAGTGGTCGGGGTTCCAAGAGATGCCTTCCTTGAGGCAGTCAACCCCCATCTGCATATACTGGGCTTTGCGTTTGGCTCTGAGCTCTGGGTCCGGAATCTTATCCGCCTCGACGTACATATTGTATGCCAGATGCCAGCCGGCGATGCGCCAGGGCTCCAACCAGTGGGGATCCAGCAGTGTAGTGGTACGCACCATGCTGAGGTACTTCAGCTCGGTTCCATGCCCCTTGTTCCATAGCTCGGTTGATTTCATCCAGATCATCGCCGCAGCGATCTCCCGGAAGCCGCCCAGAATCGCCCCGGCGATGACACCCGGCACTACCGTGAAATCCTTCTCCACCAACCTGGTTGCTGGCATCGGGCGCACCAGACCATAGATCAGTCGCTCATAGTTGACGCTGTCCGACAGCGGCTGCAGCAGCACCAGAAGGATCAATACCATCAGCCAGCCACCATACCGGGCAAAACTGCTCTTGCTCATACGGGCGCAGACTGCCTGACCACCGTGGCAGTCAACCTACACCTCCCGCTCATTGAAGAATAGATAGCCAATCAGGATGACCACCACCACATAAGTACACGTCTGAATCACCACTTTGGCGGGATGCTCCCAGGGCAGCGGCCGCGCCGGGTCCAGAATAGCCTCGCGCATATCGAATATCTCGAAGTGAGGCAAGATCCGGTAGATGGTGCCTAGTACTATTGCCGCTACCGGCGTCGCACCGCGTTCCGGGTCGGCCAGTTGGTGTATGAACTCGCTCATCTGGCCGACGAAGTAGATGAAGAAGGTGGAGATGGTGGCCAGTATCCACGAGAAGATGGTCGAGAATGTCACGGCCAGGGCCGTAACAACGAACAGTTCCAGGAAGATGAGGCCGATGGAGCCGAGTACGCGACCATACATCAGGTCGAGAGAATAGACCCAGCTTTCACCTTCAGCAGCGGCTGCCACCCGTGGCGCAGTGAGCCGAACCAGGCCATAGAAGGCCACGCCCATAATAGCTATGTTCGACCAGACAGTGGTTACCCCGCCGATGAACTTCCCGATCAGGAATTGCCCCCGGCTCACAGGCTTGGCCAGGATGGTGTGGATAGTGCGCTTCTCGATCTCATCAGAGATCAGCCGTGCTCCCATAAACACCGCGATCAGCAGGCCGAAGAAGCGGATCGAGCCCAGGCCGATGTCAACAAGCATCCGCAACTCCGCACCCGGTTGCATATACATCAGCACCCGCGAGCTGCCTATCATCAGGATTGCGAACACCAGAATGCCGTTGAGGAACCGCCGCCGCCACGCCTCATGGAAGGTCGCCTTCGCAACATAATAGATGGGCCGCAACATTTATTCGCCTCCTACTACCTCGACGAAGACTTCTTCAAGCGTGCGGCGCTCCGGGCCGACGTGTAGTATCTTGGCACCGGCAGCGCCGATCTGGTTTGCCGCATTCAACGCCGCCCCTTGATCCTCGTACACCGCCTCAAGATTCCCCTCCCGGGGCCTCACTTCTGTGGCCAGCGATGCTAGCCGCGACTGCACCTGTTCGGACTGCCCGGCCACTGTTAGCACATAGCGTGGACTGTCTCCGGAAAGCAGCTCTGACATCGGGGCCAGCCTGCGCACCGTGCCCCGCGACAGGATCGCCACGGTGTCGCAGATCGGCTCCATATCCTTGAGCAGGTGTGAGCACAAGAACACAGTCTTACCCTCATCGCGCAATCGCAGGATCACGTTGCGCATTTCTATCTGTGCTGAGGGGTCAAGACCGGCCGTCGGCTCATCCATAAACACTAGGTCCGGGTCATTCAGCAGTGCCTGGGCCACTCCTACCCGCTGCAGCATGCCGCGCGAGTAGTCTCGCACGCGAATCGCGCGGCGATCCCACATCCCCACCAGTTCCAGCAATTCCTGGATATGCTTCTCCAGGTCTGGCCCTGACATCCCAAACAGCGTGGCATAGAAGCGCAGCAGCTCCACCGCATTCAGGTGGTCATAGAAATATGGGCCCTCAGGCAGGAAGCCGACACGCCGTTTGTACTCGGGGCTGCCCAGCTTGAGGTCGAATATCTCGCCACTGCCGCTGGTGGGGAAGATTAGACCCAGCAGTAACTTCAGCGTGGTGGTCTTGCCAGACCCATTGGGCCCCAGCAGGCCGAAGATCTGCCCCTCCGCCACCTCTAGAGTCAGGCCCACCAGGCCGACCGGCCTGCCCTCGGAATCTGTCCCATATAGTTTGGCCAGGTTCTCGGTGCGAATGGCGGTAGCTATGGCACAACACCTCCGTATCCTAAAGCACACAGCGCCTTCTGCGCTGCCAGCCTCTAGGCAACCGCCTAGCCTCCACAATCTCGCTGCGCTATGCGCTTATTTGACGCACCATTCTTCAAACATTATCTAGTGGGTCAAGAGTTCCCAATCCGCTATAAAGAATAGTCTCAGGAGGAACTCAGCCTCCGAAGGCGAAGCAAAGGTACATCGCGGATTGATGTCGCACAGAGTATAACGCTCAAGGACGTGCTGAGCAAGGAGAGGTAGCTTATGGAAGAGCAACAAGACCAATATGCAGGTGTCTCTGCTGAGGGCCCCACGCCCACTGCCCCGCCCGATGCGGCCGGCCCTCCACTTCCGCCGCCCACCGCCCCGCCACCGCGTCGCCGTAGCCCCTGGGGATGGATCATTGGTAGCCTGGTATTGTTGGTGTTCCTTGGCGGTGGCTTTATGCTGATGATGGCCTTCTCGGTGAGGATGGCCTTCAGGGGCGAAGAGGATATCACCTACGGCGAGCGCGTTGGTATCATCTACCTCAGCGGGGTCATCATGGATAGCGGCCACGCTGGTTCACTGTTCGGCGCCCCTGGTGGGTCACGGCCCGTGATGGAGCATCTGCGGCGGGCCGCCAAAGACAAGAACATCAAGGCGGTGGTGTTGCGCATCAACAGTCCAGGCGGCGCTGTTGCGGCCTCCCAGGAGCTCTATACAGAAGTGCATCGGCTCGCCGAAAAGAAGCCCGTCACCGTCTCGATGGGAGACGTGGCCGCCTCCGGGGGCTACTACGTGGCTTCGGCGGCTGACCATATCATCGCGAATCCTGGCAGCACCACCGGCAGCATCGGGGTCATTGCCGAGTTTATGCGCTTCAACCGCCTGGGCGAAAAGATAGGCATAGACGTGGAGGCAATCACCAGCGGCCCGTTCAAAGATGCCGGCAGCCCCTGGCGCGACCTGCGCCCTCAAGAACGGGAGCTGTTTGAGTCGTTGATTATGGACATCTACGACCAGTTCGTCAAAGATGTGGCCCAAGGCCGGGATATGGACGAAAAGACGGTGCGGGAGTTGGCTGATGGGAGAGTATATACCGGCGCCCAGGCCAAGGAACTCGGACTAGTTGACGAACTGGGTAATCTGTACGATGCCATCAGCTATGCTGGCAAGCAGTGCGACCTCGGCCCAGACCCACCGACAAAAGAGTACGGTCGCGGCCGGGGGCTATGGTCTCTGCTGGCCGAGGCGGCTGCCCAAGCCCACGCCCAGGCGCTCCGCCGACTGCTGGGCGATGCCCAACTAGGAGGACTTCTGCTGTCACCTGGGCCCCAGCCACGAACCCAAAGCCCTCTGGGCGAATGGACCAGGTAAGGCACACAAGGAGCTGAATGCCACTAGGCTGCCACCGCCAGTGATGGACATGTCGGACAAGATAATTCTGATAGACGGCAACTCACTGATTCACAGGGCCTATCACGCCCTGCCGCCGCTGTCTACTGCCGACGGCCAGCCGACCAATGCTGTGTTCGGCCTGATGCAGATGCTAACCAGGTTGCTGGACGACCACCAGCCAACAGGAGCGCTGGTCGCCTTCGACGCCCCCGGCAAGACCTTCCGGCATGAGCAATATGAGCGCTACAAGGAAGAGCGGGTCACCGCCCCGGACGACCTGGTCAGCCAATTCCCGCTCGCCCACGAGCTGGTGGACGCCCTGGGATTGGCCAGCGCCGAGGTCGAAGGCTATGAGGCTGACGACATCATCGGCGCTCTGGCAAAACGGGCCGCCGGGGCTGGTTATGAGGTTGTCATCGTCACCGGCGACCGCGACCTGCTGCAACTGGTGGACGACCATATCACGGTGATAGCGACGTTACGCGGTATCAAGGAGACGAAGACGTACGATGCCGACGCTGTGCGTGAGGAATACGGGCTTAGCCCCCAGCAGCTAGTGGA
>JALGTI010000301.1 GCA_029821455.1 Candidatus Zipacnadia bacterium
TGGGCGCCAACATCCCGCCGGATATGGGCTTTCAGCTCGAGACGTCAAATGTTGATGATTCCGCCGCAGCCAAGGCCTACCGGGATCACCTCGGGCACTGGCTGTCTATGTATCAGTATGCCATGGGGTCATCCGGCCAGCCCTACGTTACCACCTACCTATCACCCAAGTACTACAATGGTATTCTGGACGGCTTCTTCTATTGCACCGAAGCCTGCCTGCCGGTGCTTGGATTTGCAGACTACGCGTGGAACCCCGCTCTGCCCGTCGCTGGCGATTACCTGCTACGAGTAGAGTTGCCCAAGATCTGCAAGTTCGCTTTTGGCGATGCGTGGGCCGAAGTGATGCGTTTCGCTCTACTCAACATCCAGACCGGCCCGGCCATCGATAGTTGGAGCCCGGAGCAACTTCAGCAGTTTGTCTCGGATTGCAGACTTGCCCTGAAGCTGGTCGCGCGAGCGCAGTCGAAGGTAGGCGAGGCCCCGGGCAAGCCCTGGCTGGAGCTGTGGCAAAAGCAGTACACCTCAGCCTTGAATACAGCGTCTGTCCAGTACAATCTGGCGGCGGCCAAGCAAGTGCTCACTGAGGCCGAAGCAAAGCTGTTTGGCGGTCGGGATGCTTCTTCTGAAATGAAGCAGGTAGGAGACTATCTCGCTACCGCGTTGCAGCTGGCCCAAAAGCACGCCGTCGATGTGGCAGCAAACATGGAAGGCCTCAGGTTGCGTCTGCAGGGCGTGCGACAGGCAGCGGAGTCTGGCCTGAAGCCTCAAGCGCGGGACATGCTGCTGTATATGGGCGAAGAAGACGATTCGCCGGCGGACTGCACTCCTGAAGCAGAACCAAGCTATGCAGACGGGTCGCTGGTGGACTTCTCGGGAACCACCGGCGAATATAGGCTCAGATTCACCGGTGACCTCTCAGAAGGCGGGCGCTTGCACGTGCGCCATCGCCGAGGCGAAATGGATGTTTACGTTGACAGCCAGCTCGTTGGTCGTATGTCCCAAGCTAGTCATTACTGGTATGCGATGGCTGATTATGAGACATATTCTTTTGTGATTCCTCCACTTGAAGGCAAAGCTCACGAACTGCTTCTCAAGGGCGGTGGCCAGCTTGATAACGTTGTGATCTTCCCCGGAATCCAGTGGGTTCCGGGAGCCGAGCCGTGGGAAAAGGAGATCGGCCTTAATGGCTTGTGGCGAGCCACCTACGCCGATCTACAGACCGGCCTGGCCAACGGGTACAACAAGCCCGAGTTTGACGATAACGGGTGGGATCTGTTCCCAGTAGCCACGGTTGAGCCAAGCTGGCCGGAGATACCTGCCTCGGACCATATGACCTGGTGGTTCCGCAGCACTGTGGTGATACCCAAGGAGTGGCAGGGCAGACGGGTCTATCTGCGATTGGGTATGGTGATCGCCAGCGGATGTGGCTTCATCAATGGTCACCTGTTCGTGGACGATCTGAGATGGGGGCAGGAGCGTGCGGAGGACATCACGCAGTACGTCAAGCCGGGTGAGCCGAACACCCTGGCCTTCTCTATGGCCGGAGACCCTGCCAACGGCCTGTCTAGAGGTATCAGTCTCCTGCGTCGCTAAGGTAGCGTCAGGCGATACTTAGGTTCTTAGCGATTATGGCTATAGGAGACTCTTGCCGAAGTTGCTTCTCCGCAAGAAGAGGGCAGGTCGCGGGTTCGAGGTCTACCCCGTTTGCGGCTTACACCTATTCAGTTATCGGTGTCTGCGTCGCTATCCTGTGGGCTGCTGACGCCCGCTGAGGGCGCAGACCTTGCTCAGTTTCCCCTTCTTGGCTTCTCTCACCTCTGGCTCCCTGCAGGCAGGCACAGCCCTGCCAGCGACGGCCCGCAGCCTGCGCCACTACTGTAACAGCCGCCAGCGTGGCAGATACGGCCCTACTTACCCGCGATTCGCCTTCGAGCTTGGCTTCGGCAGTCTGACGGCACGAAGCAAGCGTCGACTTCGCAGTGTGCTGACGTCTGCCTTCGGTCTTGGGGAGGGAGCCCCCCCCGCGCTCACGTCATCGCGACTTGTCGAAGCGGACGGCGACGAAGCGATCCACCGCGACGTTCGTGACTGTCTGTGTAGTTCCGTCGGGCCACAGGATCTCCAGGTTGACAGGCGTTGCGTGGTTGCCGAGGCCGAAGTGCAGAACTAGATCGTTCTGGTTCCCTTCACCCGTGCCGGCCTCAACCTGCCGGCTCAGGGTTCTGCTTTCCAGTTTGATCCGTACTTGCGCACCGATAGCGGACCAGTTGACAGCACTTCCGTCGCCGTAGAGGCGGAGCTTGAGCCATCGATTCTCACTACCTTGGTTCACCAACAGCTTTCCCGCCGTGACCAAGTCGAGGTCTCCGTCGTTGTCGAAGTCCGCCCAGGCAGCCTGGTAGGTTGGGGCCAGGCTTGCCACTTGTGCCGCTGCCGTTGCATCGGCAAATACGAAGCCGCCGTCGTTGCTGAACAAGACGGGGTAGTTCTTCTTCCCAAACGAAGCGGTGCCGTAGACTGTGGTGAAGAAGAGGTCCAGATCACCGTCATTGTCGTAGTCGCCCAAGGCGGGACTAGCATAGGATTCCTGGTAGTAGACACCGCACGTGCCGAGGTCCTCAAAGGTATGGTCCTTCTGGGAGCCGAGGTTGCGCAGGAAGCGCGACTGGGGCTGGTCACCGCGATTGTCACGATGCGCGAAGTTGCCGGCAAAGAGGTCGATGTTTCCGTCGTTGTCGAGGTCCCCCCACGCGGCGCCGATGGAATGGCCGCCGTTGAAGCCCGGCGAGGTGGCGACAGCGTTGTGGTCGGCAGCGAAATCCCCAAACTTGCCCGAGCCATCGTTGAGCCAAAGGACGTTAGGCTGAAGCCGATAGTTGGATACGTACACGTCGAGATCGCCGTCTTGGTCGAAATCGCACGCGGTGACACCACGGGCGCGGTAGCGGGTCTCGCTCCAGGCGAGCTTGAAGCTTCCGCCCCGATCATTCGCCAGGACCATGTCAGGGTAAGTGATACCCGCCTCCCAGTTCTCATAGCCGCCTACGTATAGGTCAACGAAGCCGTCGCCGTTGAAATCGCCCCAGCAAGCGCCGCGGGAGACACAATTCGGTAGTTCCGGCATGGCGACCTGGGTGAAGGCCTTGCCGGATTCGTTGTGATACGCCCGCAAGGAAGACCACGAGAACAGGTCCACGAAGCCGTCGTTATCGAAGTCCGCGGCGACGACGGAGCCGGTGTTCTCGGCCATCCTGGTAAAGCGCTTCCCAGCGTCGTTTCGCCAAACGACCCCGCCAACGCAAAGATCGGTCCATCCATCGTTGTTGAGATCGGCCCAGCAGGCCGCTGCGTTCGACAGCTGCAGGCCCAGTTCGGCGGTTTTGTCCCTGAAGACAGGAGCAGGTTCGGGCGTGCTGGCAGAGGTGCTCAGCATGAATGCCAACGCACACCATGGCGGCAGAAGCCGGATGGTCTGGCCACGGACAGAGCACTTGCTATTTCTTAGCATGTCTGGCACCTACCATCATCCTTGGGGCACGGCTATCACTCACAGGCAGTACCTGCGTGATAGCACCACGCGCGCTGTTGGCCGCGTGCGCTCCCGGAACCAGTCCGCGCAGTCTCTTAAGCCCGGGATTCCCAATTTCGCTTATCGTTGTTGGCATATTCTTCGAACCTGTCATGAATTACTTCT
>JALGTI010000019.1 GCA_029821455.1 Candidatus Zipacnadia bacterium
TGGCGACCGAGGAGCCATATCGGGAGCGCGTACGGCTGTTTGCCCGCGCCTTCCAGTATCTCCAGGCCTTCCAGAGACTGCTGGCGACTGAGCAGCGTTTTGACTTCGTGGCTTCGGCCAAAGCATACGATGAGATGCAGGCCATCGTGGATGAGTTTATAGCCTATGACCCGCCCCTGTTCAGCCAGTACACTGCCCCGCGCTACCTGCCACGCTTCTGGAAGCAAGGAGCTTATGAGGGCCGCGAGCGCACCACCGGTGGCAACGAGTTGGTGGTGGGCTTCCCTGATGAATGGGAGTTTTTCCTGGACCCGGATGGTGTGGGCGAGGAGGAGGGGCTGTATCTGCCCGGCCTCACGGGCGGCAACTGGCAGACGATCAAGACATACTCGGCAACCTGGTCGGATCAGGGCTTGCGTTACTACCGGGGGCAAGCATGGTATCGTCAGACGGTGAGGGTACCAGCCCGCTTCCGTGGGCGTCAGTTGTTCATCTGGTTTGGCAGCGTGGATGAAAGCGCCAAGGTATGGGTGAACGGCAAGCTGGTCGGAGAGCATGGTGCCGACGCCTTCCATGCCTTTGAATTCGATATCACTGATACGGTACAATTCGGGCAGCCGAATGTAGTTGTGGTGAAGGCAACCAACAAGTTCGTGGATGAATTGGGCACGGGTGGGATCATCAGACCGGTGATGATCTGGGCCAAGGTGCCTGGTGCCAAAAGTAATGTGGACTGACGAGGTGAATGGCCTTGACGGATGGCGAGCGTGAGAAGGCCTTAGCACGGGCAGCCCAGCATATCTTCTCTCTGGGTCTGGACGATGCTGCTGCCCAGCTTTGCCAGGCTAATATGACCTACGGCCTGGCCAAGCTGCACTACCTGCAGCGCGACATGGGCCTGCCCGCCGATGCTACCTTCATCGGCTCGCCTGATATGACCATCACCCGCAACAGCGCGCGCTGGGCGGCCGGCATCGGCTACGGGGGCAAGATCTGCTGGGGTGATGGCAGCGCGCCGGTCATCGTGCTGGATGTCAAGCCCAATGTCTGCGGAATGCTGGTCGGCGGGCTGGAGGAGCGTCCGGATCTGGACGAGACGGCCCGCCGCATCCACGCCCTCAGCACCAATCACATCGAGCTTGATGGCATTCCCCTGAACTGGGATTTCGTCAAGGGCAATCACTTCATTGATGTTTTCTCTGTGGCCGAGACAGCAACGGGTGTGAGCCTGCTGCCCTATGTGTTCGTCATCCACTGTGCGGCGCCGGAGATACGCAGCTCATCAGACTTCGGCCTGGGCCTCTACTGGGACGATAGCCCCGCTCTGGGGGAACTGGCTGAGGTTCTTGAGACGCCGTGGGGGGCGCTGCATATTCTGCGCGACGAGGCGGCCGACGCCTACTGGCATTGCCACCAGTTTGCTGAGCAGTTCTCCCTGCGGCGTAAACTCCTGGCCGCTGAACGTATCTTCGGTGACTTCGCGCTCATCAGCAACACAGTGCATCAGAAGCTGCTGAACCCCAATGAAATCCTGCTGGGCTGCCACGATACCTCCGAGGGCGATGTGCTCTTCCCCTTTATGTTGCGGGCTGACCTGCCCGGCTACTTGATGAAAGGCCATCCCAATCTGGATGATGCGCAGATTGAGGCACTGGGCTTCAAAGCGCGGGCGACCAAGCTCGGTGTGCTGGAACGACTGCGCGGTGCCAACATTCTCCCTCACGGAGCCGGATATGCGCTGCCCGGCCTGCGGGGCCTCAAGCGCGTCATCGAGGCCGGCCCCAAGCGCTATTTCGTGATGGAGAGTGCTGTTTCAGGCCAGGAGCTGATCATCTCCGACCTCCACGATCTGGCCGGCGCTCAGTACCGCGGTGAAGAGGTACTGGCGCGTGCGCTGGAGTGCGGGCTGGGCAGCGTCGCTGCGACCCTGCAACCACTATACGTTCTCAAGGCCTGATAGGAAGGAATCCCACAACTCAGCTCGAATTGGTTTCAACCGTTCGAGGCACATCAGAGGCACAGTCAGACTACTGACAAGGGTGATTGAATTGGCAGAGCGATATAGAGGCAAAGCAATTGTTTTCACACGGCCGCTTCACGCCGAGGTGCACGAGGATGTGGGGATGCCAGAGATGGACGACAATGGAGTGGTGCTCAAGACCATCTACAGTGGCCTCAGTCGCGGCACCGAACTCGACCTCTACTCCGGGCAGATGCACAGCAAGCCGCCACATTGTGAGTGGTATCCGATGCTGCCGGGCTATATGCCGGTGGGCGAGGTGATTGAGGTTGGCAGCAATGTGGAGCATCTGCAGGAGGGTGACCTGGCGTACGTCTCAAATCTATTCCGTGGCTTTGAGGAACCCTACTGCTGTGCCTGGGCCGGCCACACCGAATATGTGGTTGTCTCAGACCACAGCCACACCATCGGGGCCAAGCGGGCAGTCAAGGTCCCCGAGGGGATTGACCCCAAAACCGCGTCCATTGCGCTACTGGCCGCAATCGCGTACCACGGCATTTCAGCCAAGGTTAAGCCCGAGGCTGGCGATACCGTGCTGGTTGTGGGCCAGGGAGGCATTGGCAATGCCGCAGCGCAGCTTTGCCAGGCCGCCGGCGCGCGGGTGATCGTTGCCGACCTGTGCGAGAATCGCCTGGAACGAGCCCGGGAGGCTGGCATTAAGCAGGCCATCAATACCTCGAAGGTGGACCTCTGGGAGACGGTAACGGAGCTGTGTGATGGCCAGATGCCGAACAAGCTGATAGAGGTCACCGGCGAGCCGGATGTCCTGGAGGATGTCCTGGCGCATGCTCCCGGCAACAGCCTGGTGCACGCGCAGGGGATGTACTTAGAGCCCATCCACCTCTACATACCCGACACGCTGTTCGGCAAGAATATGACGTTCACCGGCACTGTCGGCGAGAGTCCCGAGATGGTGGAGACTATCTTCCAGATGATGCTTGATGGCAAACTAAAGATGGATTACCTCATCTCGAGAACGTACTCGTACGAACAGGCCACTGAGGCCTACGACTGGATCTATCATCACCCTGAAGAGGGTGTTACGCTGGTCTTTGAGTGGTAGACCAACTGGCGAACGACCGCGGGCGGGACGCCCGCGCCACGCGAGAGCTTATGCTACCTATTTAGGGAGGAGAGTGTAAAGTGCCGAAATTCGCATGTGCGGCATGGGGCTTCCGCGAATATACGCCGGCTCAATATTTCGCGGCCGCCAAGAAGCTAGGCCTTGATTTCGTAGAGATTAACCTCGACGAGGGCGAGACTCAGCATCTCTCGCCCTCTGACTCGGATGCTGAACTGCAAAAGGCCGTCCGGCAAGCCACCGATGAGGGCATCAAGATCGTGTCTGTGGCCGGGGGCAATGACTTCACCTCGCCCGATGCGTCAGCGCGGGCAAAGCAGGTGAACGCAGTCAAGCGTCAGCTTGATGTCTGCGCCGTCCTGGGAGCGGAGATACTGCGTATCTTCGCCGGCTGGGCAGGGGACAAGGAGGTGCGGGATGAGACGTTTGGCTGGGTAACTGACTGCCTGCTGGAGCTGGCGCCGCATGCAGAGCAGCTTGGTGTCACCGTCGGCCTGGAAAACCACGGCGGGACGACGAAGACAGGTGCAGAGTGTATGCGCCTGGTGCAGGGCGTGCCCGAAATAGTCGGCCTCAACTATGACCCGGCGAACTTTCGGCACACTGACGAGGACCCGCTGTCAGCGCTGCTGGTCAGTCGCGAGCGGATCGTGTACACCCACTGGAAGGATGTCAAGCTGGTGAAGGGCGAGTGGGAGTACTGCGCGATGGGCGAGGGTATCATCGCCTGGCAGCCAATTGTGAATGAACTGCTGGGCTTCTACGACGGCTACTGGGCCATCGAGTACGAGGACCCCAGCGATGTCGAGCGCGGGACGAAAGCATGCCTGGATTGCCTACAGGACGCCGTGGCGAAGGCCGGCCCCTGAGGCAACAACGATAGCAGAATTCATCCAGTCGGCACACCAAGGCAAGGGGGATTCTTATGGGCAAGCTATGCCCGCATTGCGGGATGGAAAGCGACACGGATGATGTTTGCAGTTGGTGCGGCAAGGCGCTGGCGGCCGAGCAGGCGGAGACGCCGGCCGCTTCCGATGAGTTGCCGTCTGCGCCCGGCAAGGGGCGTCGCGCTCACCACGAAGGGGCAGCCGCAGCCCTGGTCGCGGCAGAGGCCGCACGCAGGTCAGTGCCCGTGTGGCCGAAATATGCGGCCGGTGCCGGCCTGCTCGTTCTGTTTATTATGGCCTGGTCGGTGTTCAGCCTGATCGCCAAGAGCAAGCCGCCGCTGGAGCCCACAGGGTGGCAACAGGTGCAAACCCAGACAAACGAACTGTCTCTGGAGGTGCCCACTAACTGGAAGTTCTCGACCTCCGGGGCCGGTGGCAGCTTTGAGAAGGCCTTCGTGAGGAGCGGCAAGTCATGTGAAGTGACCATCTTCGGCAGCGGGACACTAGGCGCGATGGGCGATATTTCCGGGGCCAGCCGTGCAGTTTCGGCAGAAACGCCTCTGGAGAAACGCCCTGAAGGGAAGCTCCACGCACAACTCGGCGGATTCGAAGAAGATAACGATCCACACTACGCTGAGGACGAAATGCAGGCTGTCACCTTTATGGGGGCGGCAGCAGCCTATTCAGTCTATACCACCAGCAAGCGCGCCGGCGTGTTCTCGGTCAAGATTAAGGGCTGGCGGCTGACAGTACCCGGCATCGGCGATTATTCATACAACGTGCACGCGCAGTGCCCGGCCAAGCACTGGGATGAATTTGAGCCGATTGCCCAACGGATACTGCAAAGCGTAACACCCGGCGGCGGTCAGTAAACCGACCACACCAGCAGGCCGGAAATCCCCTGGTAACAATCAGCAGCCCTATCCCCACTGCTCTCTCAGACTTCCAGCTTGCCCTCACGGCTGGCGGTGATGTAGTTCATACACCACTCATCCTTGCCAGCTAGGGCCTCGGCAGCCAGCGCCTCGGCCATAATCTGTTTGTCCAGCGGGTCCATAACGGCCGAGTCCAGACCGGCCCCGATAGCCAGCGTCAGGAAGGCGCGGTTGAGCAGCTTGCGATTGGGCAGCCCGAACGAGATGTTGCTCAGGCCGGCGGTGATGTGACACTCCGGACTGTACTCGCGGACAGCTTGGATAGCCTGCAGGATATGTCCAGCGACTTCAGGCTGAGTGCTCAGGGGGGCGATCACGGGGTCGAGGAATATTTTCTCGGCAGCGATACCGGCGTCCACCAGCGTATCAATCAGCCGCTTGGCGGTCTCTTCGCGCTGACCGGCCGCGTTGGGCATACCGCCGTCATCCAGCGCCAGGGCCACCACGTTGATATCGGCCTCCTTGACTACCGGGAGCATAATCGCCAGCCGCTCGCTCTCCAGGGTGATGGAGTTGATCATTGCCATTGCGCTACCGGTGTACGCCGCGATGCCCGCTCTCACAGCCTCAGCATTCGGGGTATCAAAGGCAATCGGCTTGTCGGTGGCGGCTTGCACTGTCTCTACCAGCCAGACCAGGTCCGCCACTTCCTGCTCGCCCACAGTGCCGGGGTTGCAGTCAATGAAGTCCGCACCAGCCTCATCCTGACGCCGCGCCAGGTCGGCGATGTAGTCAGCATCCTTGCTGGCGATGGCCGCCTTGATTTTCTTACGCGTGCCGTTAATCAGTTCACCGATGACAATCATCGTTGCCTTTGCCTCCATGTCAATGCGCGTCCCGACAGATGCCCCTACACTGTGGCTTGAGCCCTCACCAGCGCGGTCAGCGCCTCGTTGAGCGGTGCTGCCAGGCCAGCTTGTTGGGCCTGGTGTGCAATGTAGCCATTGATACTGTCTGTCTCTGTTCGGCGCCCTGCTTCCACATCCTGCAGCATCGAAGACTTGTTGGAAGCAGTGCGCTCGCAGACCTGTTCCACGAGGGCGTAGGGGTCGAAGTGCCCCCAACCGATGCCGAGCTGCGACCCCACCTCGTACGTCTCCTCCGCCACCATCCTGAGAAGCTGACGCAGGTCAGCGTTATCGAGCAGTTCGCCATTGCGTCGGTGCGTGAGGGCGGTGAGTGGATTGATGGCCGCATTGACCAGAGCCTTGCGCCACAGCAGGGCGTCAACATCAGTTTCTGTTCGTGCAACCAGACCCGCCGAGCTGAGGATTCCGGCCACCTGCTGCGCTAATTCTTCATCACCGGCCGGACTGCCCAAGGCAATCTCGCCCCTGGCAGCCACCTTCACCTTGCCTGTATCCAGCAGGGTTGCACCAGCCGTGGTCGCTCCGGCCAGCATCTGCGCCAGGGGGATGCAATCAGCTATCTGCTGGTAGTTGCCGAGGCCGTTCTGCAGCGTGAGGACCGCTGTGCTTTCGCCGACCAGTGCGGCAGAATGTTGCGTGGCCGCTAAAGTGTCGTAGGCCTTAGTGAGAATAACTACCAACGCAGCACTGCCCAACAACTCAGCTTCCGCCTGGCAGGGCACGTGAACCGTGCGCTCTTGCTCCTGTTCAACCAGGATTACTCCCTGGCGCGCAATTTCGGCTGCTCGCTCGCGCCGATAGTCCAGCAGCGCCACCTCTCCCCCACCTTCGGTCAGCAGCGCAGCGTACAAGCAGCCCATAGCGCCAGGGCCAACGATGACGATCCTATTGTCTACGCCGTCGGCGCTCATATTCAATCAGCTTCTCATTACCCAGGTGGTAGCGCCAGCGCCGCTCCCCGAGGCGCTCCAGCTTTCCTGACGCCAGGTAGCGCCGCCGCCGGGCCGCTGCCACCGCAAACAGCGCCTCCCACTCGTCATCGCTGCGAGGGCGCCTGCGAATTGCGCGGCGCTCCCGCATGGCAGCAGGTGGCGGAATGCTTTTCGTCTGTGCCCGCAACCTCTTCCACTCCTCAAGACTCCGTGGCTGGGGCATCTCTTGCTCGCCTCCAAAGCTCGTTGAGTTGGTCGGCGGTGGCCTCTTCGACGCAACGCTGCTGCAGATAGTCCCAATCGCACTTTGGGCCGTGTTGACGCAACAGATGCTCAACCCACTGACAGTCGGCCTCAGATTTCCAGTGGATACAAGCGTTCAGGCGATCCACAATCAGGTCTTCGACGCCGATTATGTCAACTACCCCGTCAGCCGTCTCGGCCTTGGTGATCCGCGACCGGTCGCCTGCCAGCCGCTCGTCAATCAAGTCCACAACCAGGTCGAGATCAGGGTGCCACCAGACACGTCCCTGTTGGACAAAGCCCCATTGTTGCAAGATGCTGACTACCTCACTGGTGTTATCTACGACCAGGTCAACATCCCCCGTGGTGTACTCAGCCAGAGTGTGCCATTCGAGGGCGTGACCACCCACGACCACCGGTTGGTGAGTCTCCGGCAAGCGCTTGCTCAGAAGCGCCACAAACTGCAACCGGCGCTCAAACCCAGATGGCACAATCACGAGTTCTAGAAGGTCGTTGTGCAGTTGGGGCATCGCTAGTCCTCCTGCCTGCCGCGCTGCTGTTCCCAGCGTTTCAGTTCGCTGACCTCTCCAAGGGTACGGCCCTGCTCGATCTCGGCCTTCTCGCGGCTCTCACGCTCCACAACCGCCACCGCGCGGTTGGCTATCTCCACAGCCCGCTCCTTGGGCACCACTACGACCCCGTCATCATCACCAATCACCCAGTCGCCAGGCCGAACAGCGGTCTCGCCAATCTTCAGCGGCACGCCGATCATCCCCATGCCCTTCGGGTCACCGGCTGCCGGTGCAATCAACTTCGAGAATGCCGGGAAGCCGAGTTCACGAATCTCTGCCGAATCGCGCAGAGCACCATTGATGACGATGCCAGCTAGCTTGCGGCTCAGGCAGCTCTTAGAGGCTTCCTCGCCCCACACGGCCGGCCCCTCACCTCGCACATCCACCACCAACACGCTGCCCTCATCGGCCTCATCAATCGCCTCGACCGGCTTGGCCCAGTCACCGGGGTAGGTCCAGACCGTCAGCGCCGGCCCGCAGAGCTTCATGCCGCGTTGGATGTTTCTTATGCCAGGCAGCCAGCCTCGCCGGTGCATCGCGTCCGAGATATTGGCGGCGCTACATTTCGAGAATATCTCGCGTAGTTGTTCCTCGCCGCCGCGCTTGTATAGCTCTGTCTCGATGCTGACGCCGGTGCGAATGGCCTCCAGAATTGTGTGAGTGGCCGCCTCAGCGTCAGGGGCCTTGATGATAGCACCGCCCACGATCACGATGTTGGCCCCGGCTGCCACGGCCTGCGGCGCGGTCTCGGAGTTGAGACCGCCAGCGACCGCGATGGGAATGTCAACAGCCTCGGCGATCATCTGCAATAGCACGAGGGGGTCCTCGCCACGCATCTGCACATCAACGGGGCAGTGGACGCCCACTATCGCTGCGCCTAACTCTTGGATACGTTGGGCGCGACCGACAGGATCTGACACCTCGGCCAGGTCCACCATAATCTGCGCATCGTAGCGCTCACCGGCCTCCACACACTCAGCGATGGTCGAATCAGATGCTGCACCCAGTACAGTGACCACGTTGGCCCCTGCCTGGGCCGCCATCTCCACCTCCACCCGGCCGACATCCATCGTCTTCATGTCAGCGATGACGGTGTGGTCGGGGAACTCACGCCGCAGAGCGCGCACAGCCTCCAGGCCCTCGCTCTTGATCAGCGGCGTCCCTGCCTCCAGCCACTGAGCGCCGCCCGCTACTGCCTCGCTCGCGGCCCGCAGCGCCTGGCTGAGATTAGCGAAGTCCAACGCTACTTGCAGGATCGGCCCTTCTGTTTGCACAGTTAGCTCACCACCTGTGGGTATATTACCACACTTCGGGCTGGATGATGCATACCATCAGGCTATCAGGAAGCAAAGGAGGCCAGCGCTGGCCTCCTTGGTAGCTGCTTGATGCTGCTTGTCGTATTCAAGTGGATCGAGTGGTCTCACACCTCCGCTTATAAACCCACTTCGTCCAGTACGGTCACCACATGCTGATTCCAACCCAGTGGCATCATGTGGATGCCCTGGCAGTGGGGCATCAGGCCATTGACCAACTCGACGGTGATCTCGATACTGGTGGCGACCTTGTCGTCGGTCTCTTTCATCTTGGCGATCATTTCATCGGGGACCTGCACACCAGCCACGTTCTTATTCATAAAGCGGGCCATCCCGGCGCTCTTTAGCATCACGATGCCGGCGAGGACCGGCACCCCAATATCGCCGACCTGCCTCATAAACTCACCGAACTGCTCAGGATTATAGGTGGCCTGGGTCTGCACAAACTGGGCGCCGGCCTCGACCTTCTTGTATAGCTTCATAATCTGCGGCTCGACCGGGTCTGCGCCGGGGTTGACGACGCAGCCGAGGGTGAAATGAGGCGGGTCGCCCTCCAGTTCCTCACCGGCCATATCGTGGCCCTCCATCAGGCCGCGCGCCACCTTCAGCAGACCGACAGAGTCCAGATCAAAGACCGGCTTGGTGTGGGGATGGTCACCGAGGGTCGTATAGTCACCAGTCAGGCACAGCACCTCGGTAATACCCAGCACCGCAGCGCTAAGCAGCTCCGACTGCAATGCCAGGCGGTTGCGGTCGCGGCAGACCATCTGCAGCACCGGCGGGATTCCGATCTCTTGAAGCTTGATACAGCCAACCAGTGAGCTGGCCCGCATCACCGATGACTGAATATCGGTGACGTTGACGCCGGCTACGCGACCACGGCAGTGCTCGGCCTCCTCCAACATATGCTCCAAATGGCAGCCCTTGGGCGGCGCCACCTCAGTTGTGACGATGAACTTGCCGGATTGAATTGCTTCGCGCATTCCCATTTTGCGGATAATCTCCCTTCAGAACATATGGCTGCTGTTAGTCTAGCTCGTTGAGCGCGGTTTTCACCTCAGCGACGATATAATCCACAACCTCTTCTGTCTGCTGACGGCCCGCCTCGGCACTGGAGGCCAGGCGCGGATCCTCTTCATCGCGGACCGTGTGGTCCGGCAGCGGATTGCAGCGGAACGTCTGGTCATCAACCACCGCGAAGTCTGTGCACTTCAGCCGCTCATCAGACGGAGGCAAAGCGTCCAGGTCCACCGACTCCGGGTACAGGTGCATCATCGCCGATACCTCTTCCCGGTCGGCATGGCCCCAGTTATTCCACCCGCTCTCGTCCTTGAGGTTCGGGAAGAAGGTCAGAATCCGGGCAGCCCCCTGCTCGTTGTTCAGTTCAATTGCCAGGCGGTTGATGGTCTCCAGTTGATTGGCTGCCCCGTGGCCGTTGACGACGGCAATCAGCCGGTAGCCGTACTCCACCAGCATTTCAAGCTGCTGGCGCACCACGATGGCGAAGATCTCTTGCCTGCAATAGCCGCTGGGCATCGAGTTGGCTGGGAAATCCATACCCACGATGTAGTCATCGCGGGCAAAGCCGATGGCCTCGAGCATGTCGGGCTCGCGCTCGCGTTCGGTGCCGAAGAACACTGCTGGCAACACCACCCCACCAGTGCGGTCGGCTGCCCGCGACGCAATCTGATAGGCCCGTAGCGGGTCGGTACCCAGCGGCAGATGCGGTCCGTGCCATTCGAGTGGCCCGAACGCCACGTAGGCTAGGGGGCAGCGCTCTTTTTCGGCCACTATCTCCGAGGGTCGCAATAGCTCGAACTTGCGCGTGCGCATTATATCTTACCTCAACAATCCAGGTGCGGCAGACCTGCATACGTTACAGCTTGCCCTGCAGTTCAGCGGCCGCCACCAGGTTCTTGAGTAGCATCGCTGAGGTGACTACACCCACACCACCCGGCACCGGCGTCACCAGGCTAGCGACCTCCAACGCGTCCTCAGCCACCACATCGCCGACAATGCGGGTCTTGCCAGTCTCGGGGTCCTTCTTGCGGTTGGTACCGACGTCAATGACGATGGCACCCGGCTTGATATGTTGCTGCTTAATCAGGCCGGCCACGCCGACAGCGACGATGAGAATGTCAGCGCCCGTGGTGTGCTTCTCCAGCATCCCCTTATCACTGGTGCCGATGTGGCAGACTGTGGTGGTGGCGAACCTGTCCAGCAGCAGCAGGGCAGTGGGCTTGCCCACTATCTCACTGTGGCCGACGATGACCACCTCTGCCCCATAACAGTCAACCTTGGCCTCGTCGAGTAACTCGAGGACTGCTTGGGCAGTGCAGGGGGCCAGGTCCGTGCTACCCTGCACAACCCGCCCCAGATTGACCGGGTGCACACCATCCACGTCCTTGAGCGGGTCAATTATGCGCTGCATCGCCTGCCCGTCTATGTGCTCTGGCACGGGCATCAGCAGGATGATGCCACTCACATCATCATCGCGGCTCAGATCATTTAGCCTGCCAACGAGGTCCCCCTCGGTGGTCTCCTCCGGCAATGCCACTAGTTCATACCGCATCCCCACTTCCTGACAGCCCTTCTCCTGGCCCTTGGCATAGAACTTGGCGCCAGGGTTATCACCTACCAGCACGGCTGCCAGCTTGGGGCGTTTCCCTTCCGGGATGCCTGACAGCCTGTCAATGATATTCTGCTTGATGCGGTCGGCCACTGGGCCGCCTTCCAACAATTGTGCACTCACGACAATTCCTCCCTTGCCTTACGTACAGGTCTGTGCTGCATTTAAGAGCAGACGGCGTCCACAACCCGGTCCCAGACGCGTTTGACCTCGTCGGCGCAGGGCGCGATAATCTCATCTAGCTCAGCTCGCCGCCGGGCCAGGAACTCTTCATCCTTAATGGAAGCAAAGTTTATCTCCACATTCAACCACCCGCATTCCAACGCCGCCAGGGCCAGTTTGGCCGCGCAGCCCGCATCGCTGATCAGATTAGGGTTCCCTTTCTCCGCCAACTCTTGCAGCGTCCCAATCACAGTCGCGCAGCACTCGCACACACCGAACGGCACCTCGGACGCTGCCTTCAATGCCTCCTGAATCGCGCTTCTACGTGCGGTCTTCTCCTCATCGGCTCCCCTCGGCATCCTATACGCCCTGCCGACTTGCTCATAGACAACTGCGTCCTCGTCGGTCAGGTCTAGCAGGCGATTGCGCTGGGCCTCCAGAACATCCAACAGCCTCTGGACATCCTCCTCCACATTGGCAAACTTCTCCTTGCCCACGGTGAAGTTTCCGACCATCTCCCCCAGCGCTGCGCCCAGCGCGCCAGCCAGGGCCGCTGCGCTTCCCCCACCTGGAG
The DNA here is from genome assembly GCA_029821455.1 of Candidatus Zipacnadia bacterium. Classification (GTDB taxonomy): domain Bacteria; phylum Armatimonadota; class Zipacnadia; order Zipacnadales; family Zipacnadaceae; genus JALGVG01. The sequence goes on from JALGTI010000019.1 coordinate 12,218, forward strand.
CCGGTGCGCTCGACGCCAGCTTCGCTGCATATTCCCTTACGCTGTCTTCACTCAGCATCGCTCAACTCTTCCTTAGAACAGGCCCACAGTGTTGCCGTCTTCATCAATGTCCACATCAACCGCCGCCGGCCGCGTGGGCAGGCCGGGCATTGTGCGCATCTCACCGCACAGCGGATACAGGAACCCAGCACCGACCGAGGGCCGCACGTCGGCGATGGGGACCACGAAGCCCGTAGGCCGCCCCATGATTGTGGGATCGTGGGTCAATGAGAGGTGGGTCTTAGCCATGCAGATTGGCAGGTTGCCCAATCCCATCTTCTCAAATATCTCTATCTGCTTTTCGGCCGGCGGAGCGTAATCCACGCCCTCCGCGCCGTAGATTTCCGTGGCGATGGTCTCGATCTTCTCTTTGATGCTGGCCTCCAGTGGATAGAGGTACTTAAACTCACTGGGCTCCTCGCAGGCATTCACGACGGCTTCGGCCAGCTCTGTACCGCCTTCGCCGCCCTTGGTGTGCACATAGGTGCGCACTGCCTCTGCCGCGCCGGCAGCGAGGGCCTGTTCACGCATCGCATCCAGCTCTGCCTCGGTATCGTGGGGGAAGACATTGATGGCCACCACGACTGGCAGGCCGAACTTGCGCATATTCTCAATATGCTTGGCTAGATTCGCGCAGCCCTCAATCAAGGCTGGCACGTTCTCGGTCTCGATCTGCTCTTTGGGAGGCTTGCGGCCAGGCCGCATCGTGAAGGCCCCCCCGTGCATCTTCAGCGCCTTGGCCGTGGCGACGATGACCACACAGTTAGGCGTCATACCCGCCGTGCGGCACTTGATATTGAGGAACTTCTCGGCTCCGCAGTCAGCGCCAAACCCAGCCTCGGTTACCACATAGTCGGCCAACTTGAGGGCCACCTTGTCGGCCAGTATGGAGTTGGTGCCGATGGCGATGTTAGCGAACGGGCCAGCGTGTACCAGCGCCGGGCCGCCGTCGAGCCCCTGCATCAGGTTGGGCTTGATAGCATCGCGCATTAACACGGTCATAGCCCCGCCGGCCTTGAGGTCGTCAGCAGTCACTGGCTCGCCATCCTCGTTGAGGCCAATCCAGATGCGACCGAGGCGCTCACGGATGTCGTGCAGGCCTGAGGTGAGGGCTAGAATTGCCATCACCTCGGAGGCCACCGTGATGTCGAAGCCTGTCTCACGGGGCCTGCCATCGGTCTTCGCGCCCAGGCCGCCGGTGATGTTGCGTAGGAAGTTGTCGTTCATATCTACGACGCGCCGCCACGAGACGGAGTATGGGTCAATGCGCAACGGGTTTCGGTGCCAGATGTGAGCATCAACCATCGCGGCCAGCAGGTTGTTGGCCGCGCCTACCGCGTGAATGTCGCCAGTGAAGTGGAGGTTGAGATCCTCCATCGGCACCAACTGGGAATAGCCACCACCGGCTGCGCCGCCCTTGATGCCAAAGGTAGGCCCCATTGATGGTTCGCGGATGGTACACATCGCCTTCTTGCCGATGTAACGCATCGCCTGACCTAAGCCCAGAGCGGTTACGGTCTTGCCCTCGCCCAACGGCGTAGGCGTGATGGCGGTAACCAGTATCAGCTTGCCGTCCGGCGCATCCGCCAGGCGATCGAGCACGGACAGGTCAACCTTCGCCTTATACTTGCCATATAACTCAACCTCATCCTCTGTCAGCCCCGCATCTGCTGCCACATCCATAATTGGTCGCAGTTTTGCAGCTTGAGCAATTTCCAGGTCGCTGAGCATACTGTTAGTCTCACCCGATCCTTTGAATGTAGTCTTGTTCACTCATCAGTCAAACTACGGGGGCTGAGCCTCAGCCCATCCCCCGCCGTGTCCGTCTTATCTCAACCTCTGTGTGGTCAATCAGTCCACCGAGGGGCACACTCTGTTTCCGCGCCCGTACTACCACCTCCTCTAGCTCGAAACTATCTAGAATAGCTCCAGCCACAGTCTCGGCGAGGGCCTCGAGAAGCTGGAACTTCCTCCCGCTCTGGATATGACTCACCAAGTCATAGACGGCCTTATAGTCAACCGTCTGATCCAGGTCATCCGTGCGACCCGCTTCGGCCAGGTCGCGGTATAATTCTACGTCAATGGCAAATCGTCCTCCTAACTGCCGCTCGGAAGCATCTACTCCGTGGTAGCCATAGAAGTGCATATCGGTTATCCGGATGCAGTCCTTGCTCATCGGTTTTCCTCCAAGCGCAGTTCGGTAGCGATTACGCTAACCCGGCTGTCGAAGAAGTCCTGGGGGACTTCCCTCACAATCTGCAATTCATAAGCCAACGCCAGACTGCAGGCCGCTTGCTCCGGAGAGAGCGAATTAAGCAGCCGGTCATAGAACCCACCCCCATAGCCCAGCCGCCCGCCCCATTGGTCGAAGGCCACGCCGGGGATGATGACGCCCTCAACTTCGTCCAGCGGGGCCACCCGGCAGACCTGGGGGTCAGGCTCGCGGATATCCCATATCCCGGGCTTCAACTGTGAGTGGATGTCCTCGACGAAGTAGAGGTCCAGTCCGCCTGGCCGGCGGCGATTGACCCGGGGCAGAATGAGACCCTTACCTGCTTGAACGGCTGCCCGCATCAGGCGGTCGGTGCGCACCTCGGAACGGAACGAGGCATACAGACAAATGGTGCGAGCTTGCTGCCACTCCCAACTTCGCACCACCCGCGTGAAGATAATATTGCTCTTATCAATCTGCTCGGCCTCGCTGAGAGCGTCACGGCGCTTGAGCGCCTGCTTTCTGATGGCCGCCTTGCGCCTCTGTTCAAGACCCCGCATCTTCGTCCCAGCCTTGCATTATCGCATCTGTCATCCGGGCGACCTGTACCATCTGCTCCACATCGTGGACGCGCACAATGTTGGCCCCGTTCAGGATACTGGCCGTAACGGTCGCCGCCGTTCCCCACAGGCGTTCGTTCGCTGGCTTGTCCAGCACCTTGCCGATGCTGGACTTGCGTGAAGGGCCAATCAACACCGGTCGCCCCAGGCTTCGGAATTCGGCCAGCCGATGCACCATCTCCAGATTGTGCTGAACCGTTTTCCCGAAGCCAAAGCCGGGGTCTATCACGATCTGAGTTTCCGTGATGCCTCCGGACACCGCCGCCTCGGTGCGCTCCACCAGGAAGCTGTAGACCTCGGTGATGAAATCATCATACGTCGGATCCATCTGCATATCCCGTGGTTTGCCAAGCATATGCATTATCACAACCGGCGCCCCGCTTTCAGCCACCACCTCGGTCATCCCCTCGGTGCGCAGCGCATTGACGTCATTGACAATATGCGCCCCGGCTTCCAGCGCTGCCTTGGCCACCTGCGGCTTGCTGGTGTCAATGGAGACGGGCAGGTCGGTGTGCTCCAGTGCGGCCTCCAGGCATGGCATCACCCGCTTCAACTCTTCGTCAGCCGTGACACCCTCGCTGCCTGGCCGGGTGGACTCGCCGCCGATGTCCAGGATGTCGGCGCCCGACCGGGCAAAGTTCTCTGCCTGGCAAGCCGCAGTCTCCGCATCTACGCCAATGCCGTCGCCAGAAAATGAATCCGGTGTGACATTGATGATGCCCATCACCAGCGTGTGATCGCCGATGGGAATCTGGCGGTCGTGGCAGACCAGCGGTGGGGGTGTGGATTCGTAGCGCTTGAGGGTGAGGGCAAGCTCCTCGCCCAACTCCTGCAGGCCAAATGGTTGGGTAGGCAAGACCCTCGACAGCTCAGAGTACTGTCGCATCGTGCCCAGTAGGATGCAGGGCTGTGGTGAGGGGTCAAAGGCAGCCACATCGTGGGCTACCGCACATTCGCCGCCGCGAGCCAGCATCTCCTGCTTGAGAATGCTCGCTGCCTTGCCGGGCACGTTTTCCAAGCGCACTATTCGAAGTGTTGCCTTCTCGGCCATCCGTGGAGCAATGGCCGGCGTGGCCCCTATGCGCTCTATCTCGCGCCTGGCGTCCTCTGCAGTTCTGAGCGTCAGTATTCTGGGGTTGTGCTTCATCGTCTGTGTGCCGGTGTCGCATCACTTGCCAATGCAGAATTCCTCAAAGATGCGGATGGTAACGTCCTCAGTCAACCTCTCCCCCGCGATTTCGCCATGCAGGTCGTCAAGCCCTGCACCGGCAAGTGCCGAGATGGAAAGGATGTGCCACCTCGGGAACGGGTTTCGGTCAGGGAGCTGTCTCTTCGCCTCTGGGAACCTCCGTTGGCTCCAGGCAGTGCAGCTTGCCGTCGTTGGCCCCGATATACAGCCGCCCGTCGGCGATAGCAGGAGACGAAAAAACCTTGGTGGCCAGGGGCAGTGTCTGTACCGGCGATCCGTCGCTCGTCCGAACAACCCACAGATTACCATCGTGGCAGCCGAAATAGAGGGCATCACCTGCCACGGCAGGGGATGACTCGACCAGCATCGGCAACTTGGTCTCCCATACCTGCGAACCGGTGCTGACCTGCACACAGCGCAGCTTCGTCTCCGAGAGATAGCCCTCCACGGTGGCAAAATAGACAAAGTCATCAGCCACGGCCGGTGCGGTGAACACCGAGCACTTGCCCCGCTGCTTCCAGAGGCGCTCCCCGGTTTGCAGGTCGAGGGCGATCAGATAATCAGTGTTCGGCGGTGTCAGGGCTGATTTGCTCATCACAGGTACCAGCGCCACGCCATCAAGGATGGTGGGTGTATTGACGATGCGCCCGTCGGTTTGCACGCTCCACATCTGCTCCCCGCTGACCAGGTCGAGGCCATATGCCACCCCGGCCTCATCACCGTAAACTACAATGTCCTGAGCGACAGCCGGGCTGCAACTGATCCCCGCCTCGCCATTGACCTCCCAAGCAACCAGGCCAGTGGCGGCCTCAAGAGCCACCAAGCTGCCATCCATGCTTCCGAAGATAGCCATCCCCCCAACTATGACAGGGGAACCGATGATCGGCCCACGGGTTCGCCACCTGCCCTCCACAGCACCATCGGAGGCTGACAGCGCATGCAAGAAGCCGTCAACACTACCGATCAGAACAATCCCGTCAGCCACGGCTGGCGAAGAGACTACCGCCCCGCCTGTCTGCTGTCGCCACAGAACATCCCCCGAGGCCGCGTCCAAGCAACAGATCTCGCCATCAGCAGTACCCACATAGACGCGGCCAGCGGCGACAGCAGGGGAGGCATCCACACTGCTGCCCAACTCGATCGCCCAGGCCTCTGACAAGCCAGACAACTCCGCCTCGGTGCTGCGGCCGGTGTGGGTCGCATCGTGGCGGAACATCGTCCACTCATCGGCGCAAACCGGCTCAAGCACGATTGCTAATACTATCAACGACCAACCAACAAGTGCTGTTCGCATCGCTACTCCGTCGGTGAGGCAATATCAAAGCGCCGTCCCCGGGGGAGGGACGGCGCGTGGATATCCTCACAGGCTGCCGCCCAGCCGGCAGCCGCTCCCCCCTACGGCTCCGGCGGCAGACTCGCCGGGTCTATCACCAAC
>JALGTI010000302.1 GCA_029821455.1 Candidatus Zipacnadia bacterium
CAGCCCAGCTCAAAAGGCGAAGGCTGGGGCGCGCGGGTCCTGGTAAGGGTGAAATGGTGGGGTAAGAGCCCACCAGCGTCACGGTGACGTGGCGGCTGGCCAAACCCTGCTCGGAGCAAGCCCACATAGGAGGGCGCGGGCAACGACTCCCCGGCTGATTGGCCGGTGTTGCCCACAGGGCGGCCCGTCCGAGCCCTCGGGTAGGGTGCTTGAGGCTGCTGGCAACAGCGGTCCCAGATAAATGACCGCAGCTCAGTAGGACACAGAATCCGGCTTATGTACCCACTCTCCGCCCATTTGAGTACTAACACGGTTATTATGTACTCAAAGTTGTAGCATAAGCGCCGTGTTCCAGTGTTGGTCTGCTCTCGTAGCTTTCCGGATAGACCGAGGCCATAACCACTTACAAGAAGGAGTGGAGATGGCAATGAAGACCCGGGAAGCACGGGAGCAGTTTCTGATTCATCTGGAGGCCGAACGCGGCTACAGTCCGCTGACCATCAGCGCCTATCGGTGCGACATCAAGCAGTTTGCCGAGTTCCTGCGGCGGGAGGGCAGGAGCCTGAGCGTGGAGCAGATTCAGACTGCCGATATTCGCAGCTACGTGGTCAGCTTGCAGGCCAGGGGCCTCCAACCACCCACGATTGGCAGGCGCATCAACTGCCTGCGGTCGTTTTTCAAGTTCCTGTGGACCAACGAGTACCTCGCGTGCAATCCGTGCCTGAGGGTCACGACCCCCAAGCGTGCCCGCAAGCTTCCAGCCGTGCTGAGCGAGGACGAATGTCGGGTGCTGCTGGAGGCCGCCTATCAATGCCACTACACGACGCTGGGGTTCAGGGACCGGGCGTTACTGAGCATCCTGGTGTATACGGGGGTTCACCGTCAGGACCTGCTGGATATCACCCTGGATGACATCGACCTCAAGCAGGCGCGGCATCACCGTCGACTCGCTGCGACACACCTGCGCTTCATTGCTGTTCAAGAACGGCTGTGACCTGATGAGTATGAAGGAGATTCTGGGTCACGCTTCGCTGGAGAGCACTTCCATCTACTTGCACGTGGATATTTCAGGCTTGAGGGCGGCAATCGCCAAGCATCCCTTGCGGGCATCCGGGAGCTGAAGCTGTGCTCGGTCATTGGATACCGGGCATCTAGCGGGGCTGTGTTGGCAGGGTATCGGAGGTTAGGTCGTCCCCGGACCCACTGCTGGGTGCCTGAAGGCCCTCGAGGAGGTTGCCCAGCATGTCGTCATCCAACCCGGAGAGAGCTTCCACAAGGTGCTGTAGCTTGGCGCGACGGCTGGTGGCGATGGGGCTTGTATCCGGCATGGAGAGAACGTCGATTGCCCCTTCTGCCTTGCCTTGGTGGCTGACAGGGGCCATGCTGGCAATAGGGGGAAGCTGCGAGACATGCCGTTGAACGCTTTCCAAGTCCATGTTGAGGTAGCGGGCCGTAGTCTCAGGCGACTGGTGTCCAAGAAGCAGTTGAATCTCAGGGACGTTGAGTCCATGACGCAACCACCGGGTGGCAGCATACCGCCGCAGTGAATGTATTGCTAGCCCTTTTGCGGCCAGGCCGGCGCGTTTGACCCAGCGCTTGAACCACCGCTGCAGCGTCAACTTGCAGAACGGCTTACCGGTTCTGTTGGGAAACAGGGGGCTGTCGGGGTGCAGTTGCCTGCCCTCGGTATGGGCTAGCAGGACGCCGAACAGTTACCCAGAGACTATGACCTCGCGCTCTTTACGCCCTTTGCCCCGGATCCGGATGCGCTTGCACTCCCAATCCACGTCTCAGTAGCAGATGCCGGTCACCTCCGAGCGGCGGACTCCGGTCGTGGCAAAAGTCAGCAGGATGGCCTTTTCCAGCGGCCCATCAGCCACACTGAGCAGTCTGGCGACGTCGTCGTCGGTCATCACGGGCATCAGCTTGCGCTTAATGGGCGGTCGCTCCACTTCATCGGTTGGGTTGGTGGCGGCATATCCGAGAACTAGCCCCACTTTGAGGAACGCAGACAGTGCGCTGAGGCGGCGCAGCACCGTGGCGGCCGCACAGCCTTCCACCGTTGCCAGCCATTGATAGATGTCTTTGGCCTCGATCTGGTCAACGCAGGGCGTGGTCCCCCGGGTCTGGACGAAGTTGAGGAACGCGGTCAAGTCGCGGCGGCAGGCGTCACGTGTGGCCTCAGCGTGCCTGCGCACCGTCCTCAAATCCACCAGGAACCGCGCGATGGCCTCATCGAGTGGCACGGGCGCTGGTGGCGGCCGACGCTCAGGCCCCACCACGTCCTCGGAGATGTTCTCCCTGCTCAGTTGAGTGTCGATCTGTTTCATTGTCAATCATAGCCGCGAAAACCTCGGCGGCGACTCTGACTATTTGTTGCACTCCATGTTAGGCTGCAGGACTACGCTGTCATATCAACCATTGGTGACCCCCACAGGGTGGCACTGTGTCGTTGCCTGCCCTGCAGCGCCTGGCACAGCGCAATCAGATCGTCGCCCCTGCGGTATTGAAGATCGCCTGCACCATTGAGCCGTCCCGGCAGTACCCGGTACGGTACCTCGCCGCCACACACTCGGCGCGCATGATATCATTGTAGTGTCTCCAGCCACAGTATCAATAGGGGCACAGGTCCTTTCGTTACTGGAATCCGGCTAATCGCCTTGAACAGCGGAAAACTGGTAACGATGATTGCCTCCGAGGGGCTGGCATTGCGTCGCTTCCTTCAAATTTCCCGGTCGGTGCTGCTGTTTGCGCTATCTAGAGCGTGTTTGTTTGCCTTCCGGACTTTGGTGGACCGGGCAATACCGGTACCCTCAGGCTAGGATAAGAGCGGGATGTGGGTAACGGGGTTGTTCGCCCGCCTTGAAGGGTAGTTTGTGGTGTTTACACAGCCGGTATTGCACGCTTTCCAAGAGGAGTAGGTGCTCCCAGGGATGAATCATCTCCGGCTACGCTTGTGTCCGCGTACATCTAGCGCCCGCTGAGCACTAACCTTGTGCAAGTCGTTCTCCCACACGAGCCATTGCTCCGCCACAGCCTTGTAGGAGTCTTCTGACCCCGGCGACAGATGTGGCTGCTTGTCTAAGTCGCACAGGAAGGTCAGGAGAGGGACGCGAACAGTGTTGAACGGCAGAGGGTCGGACAGCTCAGAATCGTGAATCACCTCGGTGAAGTCGCGTGATGGTTCGGGAGGGTCTATGAAGCCAATGACAGGACACAACGAGGGGTCTGCAGGCGCGACCTTGAACAGGCGTACAGTCTTCTGCGAGGTAATGTGGCAGCTGCGGCTGTTGACGGTCATCGACGGACACAGTCGGGAGTGCCTGACCAGCGAAGACGTGCTGGAGCGATTGACGCAGTTGTTCATACAGCGGCGCATCCTTGACTATATCCGTTCGGACAACGGCTCGCAGTTCACCGCTAAAACTGTACGACAGCGGCTGCACGGTCTCGGTGTGAAGACACTATACATCGAGCCGGGGAGTCCCTCGGAGAATGGGTATCTGGAGTCGTTCAATGGCAAGCTGCGGGGCGAGTTCTTGAATGTGGAGATAGAGATTGTTGCTAAAGGCAGTCATGTCGGAGTAGAGGTTTGTCGGCTTGGATGTCGTTGAAGCCAAAGTTGTGAAATTTACTTGCGCTTCCCAAGTGCAGAGGGAACCGTGCAG
>JALGTI010000303.1 GCA_029821455.1 Candidatus Zipacnadia bacterium
ACGGGCAGGTGGCGACCGCCGGCAAAGTCGCTTCGGTCGAGAAGATCAAGCAGATGCTGCAAAGCATCTGACGAACGGGTGAGCGCAGTGCCGTGGCTATCAGGTTATCCACGGGAGAAAGTGAACTGGCACCCGACAATTGATAGCAAGGAGCACACCGTCTCGCATGCCAAGACAATGGAAAGCTTTAATCGTTATTGGCCTGGCGGTCGCTGTAATGGTCGTATTCACTTTGAGGCAACCTGGCGACAACCACGTACGAGACCGGCCTGATTCGCAGGCTCGCCAGGTTGCATCCGATGAGGGCACGCCGCCGGAGACACCCTCCCCAGCTCAAGATGCCTCACCGCAAGTGATACCGGGCACTGGCTCCAAACCAACAGAGACGACGGGCGAAGCTGAGCTGCAACCTGATCAATCTGCCCCCGCCAACGAGCCAAAGCCCAAGCGTCTGCCCCGGCTTCTGGAGATCGGTGCAGAAACGTGCATACCGTGTCGGATGATGCAGCCGATTCTCGCTGAACTGCGACGGGAATATGCTGGCAAGCTGCAAGTCGACTTCATTGACGTGTCGAAGAATCCTGAGGAGGCAAGGAAGTCTTCCGCCACATCGGGTTCTTCCCCAAAGAACAAGTGGTCGCCAAACTTGCCGAGCTGGGGGTGAAATGAGGTGCAAGAGCTGTTTGTCACGCTCACTCGCGCAGTGGAGGGCACTGCGGCAGTAGCGCTCGGAGCGGCGCTCGTTTGGGGAGTGCTCAGCATTCTGCTCAGCCCCTGCCACCTGGCCAGCATCCCCCTGATTATCGGCTTCATTGATGAGCATGGCCGCATCTCCACGCGCCACGCCTTCTGGCTCTCGACACTGTTTGCCAGCGGAATACTGATAACCATCGCTCTCATCGGGATAATCACGGCCTTACTTGGTCGTATGATGGGTGACATCGGCTCATGGAGCAACTATGTGGTCGCAGTAGTCTTCTTCCTGGTCGGGTTGCACTTGCTGGGCGTGATACCTCTCTCTTTCAGCGGAGCAAGTCCCGCCGCGATGCAACGCAAGGGCCTGCTGGCCGCTCTGGCCCTTGGCTTGGTCTTCGGCATTGCTCTGGGGCCCTGCACCTTCGCCTATATGGCGCCGATGCTGGCGGTGACATTCCGTGTCGCGTCCGCGAACCTGGTATTCGGTGTGGCTCTCCTGCTAGCCTACGGTATCGGACACTGCTCCGTTATCGTAGTGGCTGGCACTTCGACGGAGTTGGTGCAGCGCCATCTGAACTGGACGGAGGCCTCGCGGGGCGCCGTCGTGCTGAAGCAGGTCTGCGGTGTGCTCGTAATACTAGGTGGACTCTATCTCATCTACACTGCCGCTTAGAATGATCCACTCAAGGAACCCGGCGACCGGATGCTGATAATGGCGGCCTGAGATTCGCTGCGGGAAGTGCTATCCGATGAGTGACAGGGACGACGCAGGACTGTGGGGCGGCTGCACAACTCAATGGCGGAGGTCAAGGCCGAAATGAAAGCCAAGCAGTGCCAATCGGAGCTTGAGGAGCCCTCCTAAGGAGTATCGAATGTGCTAATTCAGGTGCGCGGTTCCAACTCGCTTGTACGATGTCCGCTTGAGTCTGCCAGACTCAGCCAAAAATCAATCCTATCCCTCGCCAGGTAGGTCGGTTATCCACACTTATGCAGGAGGCTGCCAGAGTTATCCACCGACTTTTGCACAGTTTTCCACAATCCGCTCACACATGCTCAGCCAGGGGCAGAGCGGAGTATGTGTCCATATCCAGGCTGCTGGGGCCATTTCTGAAGGCCGCGAAGTGCCCCGCAGCGGCGATCATAGCTGCATTGTCAGTACACAGCCACGGTGGGGGATATCGCACCGGAACCCCCAGAACCTGCTCCAGATGGCTCATTTCAGCCCGAAGGCAGGAGTTGGCTGCCACGCCGCCGGCCATTAGTATCTGTCGCACGTGGTACTGCTCGGCAGCTTGACGCGTGTTGCGGACCAGGGTATCCACTATCGCCTGCTGGAAGCTGGCCGCCACATCTGCCACGCCGCCTGCTGTACTGCTAACCCCGTGGGTCTGCACATGCCGGATGAGAGCGGTCTTGAGGCCACTGAAGCTGAAGTCAAGGCTGCCCTCGATAAGAGGGCGAGGGAAGTCCACGGCGGCCGGATTGCCCTCGCAGGCAGCCCGGTCAATCGCTGGCCCGCCCGGATAGCCCAGACCCATCACGCGCGCGCCCTTGTCCAACGCCTCACCGGCTGCGTCGTCGCGGGTCCAGCCCAGGATTTGATACTCCCCCAGAGCGGAGATTAGCACTAGGTCAGTGTGGCCGCCGGATGCAATCAGGCACAACGAGGGCATCAACTCTTCGGCAGCCGGCTGTTCCCCGGGGCAGTGGACGAAGTTGGCCATTACATGGCCTTCGAGATGATTCACTCCAATCAGCGGCAGGCCCCGGCCGATGGCATAGGCCTTGGCCGCGCTCACGCCAACCAGCAGCGACCCGATGAGGCCGGGTCCCTGGGTGACTGCAAGCAGCTCCAGATCACTCCAATTCACACCCGCTCTGCTGAGAGCCTCGTCAACCACTATTGTGATGACCTCAGTGTGCCTGCGCGAAGCCACCTCGGGAACCACCCCGCCGAAGCGGGCGTGAAGCTCCTCTTGCGAGGCAACGACAGTGGACCGCACCTCCCGACCTCCGCGCAGCACTGCGGCTGCGGTCTCGTCACAGGAGGTTTCGATTCCCAGCGTTAGGCTCTCAGGGGAAGGGGATGTCAGCGCTCTACTGGTCTCCTCCACTTGGTTATTCACAGAAGACCTGCCTGCCACTTCTGTAGGACATTGCTTGCCATTTTCCCGCTGAACTGGTGCCCGCCATCGAATTCTTCTACAAACAGGCGGTCAGGCGCACCCGCTGCAGCGTACGCTTTCCGGATGCGCGCCAGCCCTCGGAGGGCCCATACTCGCGGAATAAGCGGATCTTGTAGGCCAATCTCGATCACCAGCGGTCGTGGTGCAATTAGCGAGAAGAGTTCTGGAGTGTCACCATACTGCAACAATCCCGGGATCAACTGAGCACCACACTGGACCAGTGCCTGATAGCGCTCCTGGAACAGATTCATACAGCCGGATGGTACTGCCACCTTGACGCGCTGGTCCATCGCCGCAATCATCATTGTCATTCGCCCGCCCAATGATAAGCCCACCGCTGCCAGCCTCTCTCTGTCCACGTAAGGCAGGGCCTGCAGCACATCGAGCGCTGCCTCAAGGTCGCACAGGTGAAGCGCAACCACTGTGGTACCCAACAGCGTCGCGCACATATAGTTGCGCGGACAGTAGTCAACTCGGGGCCCGGGATAGCCAGGTCTTCGCTCCCCGAAGCCGCGTAAATCAGGAGCCAGCACTATGTATCCCTGCTCCGCCAGCTTCTGACCGTAGTCATATCTCAAATCATCAACCTCGCTCTTTCTCTCAGGTGTGTTATCAATTCCGACCACACTGTCCTTGCCGAAGTGACCGTGGCCATGAATACACAGTAGGGCTGGCCTTTTCTCGTCGTCCCTTATGCCCTTGGGCACAAGCAGGTAGGCAGGCACGTAGACATCCGGCTCAGTTTGGTACGTGATCCGGTGTCGCACGTACGCACCGCAATCCACCTGCCCCGCAAACTCTAAACACAACTCCGCACGCTCCGGTATGATGCCGAGCAGCTCCGTGACGGTCGCGTGGAATTGCTCCTGCCACGCCTGTAATTCTTCGGGAGTTGAGCCACGAAACAGTAGCTTCGGTTTTGCGCCGTCAATCAGTTGCGACAGGTCATCCTCGAACGACAATGGTCGTGCCATCTGCATTCCTTTCAATGATCCGAGGCCACAGAGATGGGTGACTATGTCGGCCGCATGCCAAAATCACGCCAGCCCGCATCCAGATGAATTCGTGGCAGCGCGAATTCGTAGTACCAGCGGATGCTTACCGGCTCACGCCCCGGGCCCAGGTATGCGTAGAAGAGCGCCGAGCGGCCAGTTACCTCGTCGAGCAGCCCCACAGGTGTAATCGCGGAGAA
>JALGTI010000304.1 GCA_029821455.1 Candidatus Zipacnadia bacterium
TCCATCCGCGCCCGCCGCAGCAACTCCAGCGTCTGGTCTAGCTTGCGCATCAGCCGCTGGTGGGCTTCACGGGCCTGCTCGAGATTCAGGCGCAACTTCTCGAGGTCCAGCTTGCCGAGAGCCTGCTCCAACTCTCGCAGCGCCTGCTTCATCTCATCATCGAGCACCTCGTCCAGAAGCCGGTGCAACTCAAGCACCTTATCAATCAACTCATCATCAAGCAGCCCCTCTGCCTGAAGGTCTTGCCTGGCCTGCTCCATCGCCTGACGGAGGCCCTCGGCGGATTGCTCCAGGCGGCGCTGACCCTCCTCAATAGCTGAACGCAGTTCAGCCTGACTCTGCACGGTCAGCTCGCCCGCGTCAAGCTGCTGGAGCATCTTTGTCAGTGTTTCATCGAGTTCGCGGGCATAGTGCTGCAGCTTTTCCAGCGCCTCCTGCTCCTGCGCGGCAGCCTCCGCCATCCGTTCAGTCGGCGGCAGACCGGTCGAGGCGGGCCGGTAGCTGATAGTGAAGACCTTCGTCACCGTTGTCTTCGGGCCAGATACAGCATCGTTGTCGGTGGCGACCGCACGGTATTCCATCACCTGCCCTGCCGGCAGGCGCAGTGGGGCCTGCCCTGCCGGCAGGCGCAGTGGGGCCAGGTCCCAGCGGCGACTCTCCTGGAGCAGCTTAGCTCCGCCGCCCAATGATAAAGACTGCCAGGCGCTCGCGCCGGCCAGCCGATACTGCAGGCTCAGGTGTGCAACCGAGAAATCATCCCATGCGCCAACCTGCAAGTCAACCGGGGAGAGCTGTTCAAGGGTGAGGTCGTGGCCGGGCAACAGAAACTCGACATGCGGTGGTTCGTCTTCGCTAACAATGAGCCTGTATGGCCCGGCCTCTGCGCTTTGCCCGGACGAGGTGGCAGTCACCCGCCACTCGCCACCCTTTGCCACCTTGAAGTTGAGTTCAGCCGGCTCGCCTTGGCCGAGTGATGCTTGCGTTAACTGCTGTCCGTCATAGACCAGCGAGACATGACCCGCTGCCGAAGCGGTCGCCTGCACCGTCAGTCTGCTGCCCTTCAGCACCTGAAGCTTCTCATATCCCGCTACGAGCTCTCGCCGTGGCAGGCCAGAATAGGCCGGAGGCGCAACTATAACCGTGAGCCCAGTAAGCCGAAACGCAGGAGGCCGGGTAACCGGCGCAGAGATGGGTGGTATCTGTGTCGGTGCAACCGAGGCGCTCAGATTCGCCAGGCTGCCAGGGCACAGCGCCCAGACCAGCGCTGTCAGCGCAATGGCAGCGCCGGCCAGCAACACTGGCCCACGCAAGCGTTCAATGTGAAGAACTCGGCCAAGCGGCAGGGAGGACAGTTCGGCTTCAACCTGCCTGGCCAGAGCATCAGCCAACGCCAATGAGCGATACGGAGACGGCCTGCCCGTGACTTCCAGGCCCGTCAGCAATCTGTCCTGCAGGTGGGGGAATTCTCGCTCCAGACCCACGGCCGCCCGGCGCAAGCCGCCCTGCGTCAACGCCCACGCGACCACGCCGAGCAGAGCCAGGGCAGCCACTGTCACCACGTAGGCAAGCAATCCATTGCGCGCGGCGACTGGCAACGGCCCGGTCCGCAAAGCCAGAAGCACCAGGATGACCAGGGCAGCGGCCAGTATCAGCCAGCCACAGACAGCTCTGGAAAACGCGAGCAGTTGCAGCCGCGTGGCGAGGGAGACAAGTCGCGCTCGGATGGCGCCGGCTTGCGGCGTTAGAGGGGCACACTCATAGCCCGAACGGTCTTTCACCAGGCAACTCCCGTTCGATCTGGAACTGGCGGGTGTACATCTCAGCATACAGCCCGCCCCGCTCCATCAGGGCTTCGTGGTCAGCCGTCTCGACAACCTCGCCATCATCAATGACGACGATCTTGTCGGCATTCCTTACTGTCGAGAGGCGATGGGCGATCACAAAGGTGGTGCGGCCGCGCATCAGGCTTTCCAGCGCCGCCTGGATCTGCTGCTCAGCCTCGGTGTCAACCAGGGAGGTAGCCTCATCAAGGATTAGTATTCTGGGGTCGGCGAGGACCGCCCGGGCGATGGCGATGCGCTGAGCCTGGCCGCCGGAGAGCTTTACTCCGCGCTCACCAATCTCAGTATCATAGCCTTCTGGAAGGTTCACAATAAACTCGTCCGCGTATGCAGCCTTAGCCGCCTCAATAACTTCCTCTTCAGTGGCATCGAGCCGCCCATACAGGATATTATTCCGCGCCGTGCCGGAGAACAGAAACGTCTCCTGCAGTACCATCGCGATATGCGAGCGCAGGGACTGCTGGGTCACGCCTCTCACATCACGATGATCCACCAATACCCGGCCCTCCAGAGGGTCGTAGAAGCGTGGGATAAGGTTGACCAGGCTGGTCTTGCCGGCGCCACTGCGGCCCACCAGTGCCACTGTCTCCCCAGGCTTGGCCTCCACAGACACATCGTTGAGCACCATTTCGCCCGTGGTGTACTTGAATGAAACGTGCTCAAGCTCGACGTAACCTTCGACCGCTTCCAGTTCGATGGCATCGGGGGCATCCTCAACCTCGGGCTTCTCATCCAGCATCAGGAAGATGCGGCCCAGAGCGGCGAAGGCGCGGTTGTACAGATCGTAGACCCGGACCAAGCTGCCAAAGCGCCAGTAGAACTGCTGCAGGTACCCGACAAAGGCCACGATAACCCCCGGGGTAACCGCCGCGAGGCCAAATTCTCCGGTTGCGGTCATCCCGGCCCCAATCCACATAACGAGCACCACGCTGCAGGAGATGACGAAGTTGATCGCCGGAAAGAAAGTGGTCCACATCCAGATACCCTTGATGTTGGCCCGGTAATAGTCCGTGCTGCGCCGCTCGAAACTCTCCTGTTCATACTCCTCCCGGGCGAAGGCCTTGATGACCCGGATGCCAGCGATGTTCTCCTGCAGTTCCGTGTTGATGTCACCGAGGTCGTCGCGGATGCGCCGGTAAATGGGGCGCACAAAGCGTGAAAAGATAATCACGGCGGTCAGGAACACGGGCAGTGGTATCAGTGCATAGAAGGCCAGCTTCCACGCCAGCCACAACAGTAAGCCGATTGTTGCCACAATGCGCAAGCCATCACTGACAACCGTGTCTGTGCCGTGGACCACCATGTCCTCAACGGAGTTGACATCATTGGACAGCCGCGACATTATATCACCGGTCTTGTTGCGCTCAAAGAAACTGAGCGACAGCCGCTGCAAGTGCCGGTAGGCGTTGACGCGCATCTCGAGGACAAAGCGCTGGCCGAGGCGGTGCATCAGGTTCATCCGCACCCCGGACAGCAAGCTGCCGCTGAAGAAGACGGCCACCAGCAGTAATCCGTAGCGACTCAGTCGCTCATAGTGCCCGGCGATGATGACGTCATCAATGATGTCCTTAAACAGCAGTGGCGGGGCCAGATCTGCCGCCGTGCTGCCCACCATCGCCAGCGTTGCAACTGCGATCGTCACGCCGTGGGGCAGCAGGTAGCCGGCAAACCAGCCCAACATTCGGCGGTCAGTTATCTTTATCGGCGGCTTATCGCCTTCCGTGCCGTCGCTGCCGTGACGATGGTGGCCGTGTGGACCTCGCATAAGTCATTCTCCTGGGCTGGCCTACCCCCTAACCCCCTTCCTGAAGGAAAGAGGAACCACACCTTTTCCGCGTGGCGCGGGTCTCTCGCCCGCCTTCGTCGGTCCCGCAGGTCAGATATCCTGCCCTGTCTTCCCGCCAAGGCTTTCCACTATATTCTCGCCGCAAACTCTTTATCCTCTACGAGGATTCGACGTTACCAGTAGCGAACTTGTGCGTAGTTGTATACGCCGAGGCTAGGTCATTATACCATATTGCAAGGAGTTATTGGAATGTCAAAATGGCGCATCGGGCTAGTCGGGGTGGGCCGTGGATCGGGCTATGGGAAGGTGTTTGCCGACGATCCCCGTTGCGAGATCGCGGCATGTTGTGATGTTGACCCTGAGGCGCTGGCCTGCTTTCAGAGCGAACTGCAGCTCGATGATTCGAGTTGCTATACTGATTATGATGAATTTGTCAACGCTGACCTTGATATTATCTTCATAGGCACGCCGATTCCCTGTCATGCCGCGCAGACCATCAAAGCTGTAGAAAGCGG
>JALGTI010000305.1 GCA_029821455.1 Candidatus Zipacnadia bacterium
CATCGTGACCTAGCCGCGACCGCCTGCCCAGGCAAACATCTGGAAGTGGCGGCTCTCGCCAGGCAAGCCGCCAGGTCGCTGAAACAGCGTGTCAACCCTGAGTAGCTCTGGCTGCTTCATCTGGTTTCCTGCCAATGCAAAAGAGGGACATCTACCTTGCACAAAGCGGGTCATCACCACTTTGTTCCCACAAAACTGCCGAGCCATCTGCGGAACTATGAGGTGGCCTGTAGCAGCCAAATAAGTGGCCAGAGAGGCCGACTAGGGAGTATCAGAAGACTGTATAACTCAAAACTCAGCGAATCCTACCGCAACGTGCCGAATGATTTCGAGTCACAGCGATAGCCCTACATTGGCTTGACATCTAACGTTCGATTTGCTATAAAGTGAGTAGGCTGTCGCCAGGAGGAAGCGCGTGGCCTCAAAGCAGCAGGCATCTGTAACGGACCAAAACCGCTCAGTTGACCCCCGGAATGCTCTGAATGAACTTACCGGCGGTGAGTGGCTATACTTCACCAAGACTGTAATTTCCACAAGCTTCCCATCCGAATACAGCCATAACCTTCGCAAGGAGCATGGTGCGAACAAGCCTCCCAGGTTGATGAAGTCCCTGATCGAGTTCTTCACCAAGGGAGGCGAGCTCGTATTGGACCCGTTTGCCGGGGTTGGTGGGACATTGATTGGGGCATCCATCGCGGAACCCCAGCGCAAGTGTGTTGGAGTGGAGATAGACCCCCGTTGGGTCGCTATCTACCACCAGGTTGTCGAGGAGAACTCCGATCTCACGCTCCAGGAGATGATTACCGGAGACTGCCGCGAGGTGATGGCTGATTATCCTGAGGCGCACTTTGACTTCATTGTCACAGACCCCCCCTACAATATTCACCTCAAACGAACGATGTCTAACGGTAATTACCCTGAGTTCGCCAACCGCCAAACTGACTACAACATGGAGTCCGACAAGGAAGGCGATTTGGCGAACCTCCCTGACTACGAAGCCTACTTGGACGCAATGGAAGCGGTCTTTCGAGATTGCCATCGAGTACTTGGTGAAAAGCGGTACATGGCCGTCATCATCCGTAATGCATACCAGAACAGCGAGTACATGTTCACTCACGTTGATATAGCGCGTCGAGCTCAAAGGGCCGGCTTTGTCCCCAAAGGTGAGAATGTGTGGTACCAGAACGGGGCGAAGCTGCGTCCATACGGCTACCCATATGCGTACGTCCCAAATATCTCCCACCAGTTTATCGTTATCCTTCGTAAGGCAAGCTAGGGCTTAGGAGACGCTATGCCCACTTACGGCGAGCGTGAGTTGATTGTACCGGCATTGCGTGCCATTCTGCGTGAGCCAGGTATTTCCACCAGCAGACTCATCGATGTGTTGACTGAAGAGCTAGAACCCACAGGTCGCGATGCCGACACAATTGATGGTCGTAATGACACTTTTTTCAGCCAAAAGGTCCGCAACCTTAAGTCCCACAACACGCTGGAAAAGCACGCCTGGGCCACCTATGAGGATGGCAACTGGTATATAACGGACGTCGGCAGAAAGTATCTGGTAGGAGATGATGAGATAGCAGTCGGACTGGAATACCAAGGATTTTCGTCCGAAGACATTTCGCATGAGTTGGATGATATAGTCATCGAAGAGGGAGCCGAAACGACACGGTCTGTAACTGTTCGCCGACGCTCTCAGCGATTGAGGGACGAAGCCATCCGGCGCTTCATGGAAACGCATGATGGTCGCTTATATTGCACCGCTTGTCAATTTGACTTCGAGCAAGCCTATGGCGAGCGAGGGGAAGGGTTTATAGAGATGCATCACACACAGCCCCTTAGGGAGGCGGACGTGCAAGGCGAGTTACTTTCACAGCTCCTTGAGGATGAGATCATAGTCCCTCTATGTTCGAACTGCCACTGCATGATTCATCGGTATCCAAACGATGCAGTCACTGTTGAAGAGTTGCGCCAGATGCGGAATTCGTAGCGCATGGCGGTCACTCAGAGCACGGGCAGGGATTCGAGTATGTTGACTAGGCGACCAGACTGATACATAAGCCCCCATTGACCTTCTGAAGGCCTTTGCGAGCCTCATCCGCCGCGCTGGGTTTTTCTTTTCTGGCGGCTTCTCTTGGCAAAACTCCCCAAAACGGCTTGACAAGCCCAGTAGGGGTCGCTATACTTTGAAAATTCCGCTGGCAAGCGTCGCCTGTTTTTCCTGCTTTCAGCAGATGTTTGGCGGGCGGCGAACTGTCGGGGGTGAAGAGCAACAGCCAATAGGCTTTCAGCTTCGTAGAATTGTCCAAGAGGATGAGCCCCTCGCGCTGATGCCGGGGGGTTTTTGTGTCTCCAAGATTGCTGTAACCGGCCCAGCTCGGCAAGAGTAATGAGCGGCCGATAGAGGAGTGACACGGGTGCCTACTGTCAGCCAACTGGTGCGCAAGGGACGCAAGAAGAAGATGATAAAGATGAAGACGCCTGCCCTGAAGGTGGCTTGGAACGCCGTCAAGCGCAAGTCGCGGATGATGGAGGGAGCACCCCAGCGCCGTGGCGTGTGCACCCGTGTATGGGCGCAGACGCCAAAGAAGCCGAACTCGGCGCTCCGCAAATGTGCGCGGGTGCGACTGTTCAATCGTCAGGAAGTGACCTCCTACATCCCCGGCGAGGGCCACAACCTGGCCGAACACAGCATTGTGCTGCTGCGTGGGGGGCGTGTGAAAGACCTCAACTCGGTCAAGTATCACGTCGTGCGCGGAACCCTCGACGCCGCTGGTGTTGAAGGGCGTAAGACTTCGCGCTCCAAGTACGGCACGAAGAAGGAGACCTAAGAACTTCCGGAACCATCACCCGCCGGCCGCCAAGCCACTAACAGCCCTTGGGGTGAGGTTGACAGCTCAAAGAGGTGCGCGGTTATGCCCAGAAAGGGCGAAGTAGCCAAGCGAGACATAGATCCGGACCCTGTGTTCGGCTCCAAAGTCGTCGCCAAGTTCATCAATTGTCTGATGAAGGGCGGCAAAAAGAGCGTCGCTGAACGCATCTTCTATGCCGCCATGCAGGCAATTGCTGAGAAGACCGGGCGCAACGCGACTGAGGTCTTCTGTCAGGCACTACGTAACGTCATGCCCGTAGTCGAGGTGCGCCCACGGCGTGTTGGGGGCGCTACTTACCAGGTGCCAGTCGAGGTTTCCACGCGTCGGCAGCTTACTCTTGCCATCAGGTGGTTGCTGGCCGCCACTCGCGCGCGGCATGAGCGGATCATGGCCGATCGCCTAGCGGGCGAACTGATGGACGCGGCGAACCGCGAGGGCGAGGCGGTGCGCAGACGCGAGGATGTCCAGAGGATGGCTGAGGCTAATCGGGCCTATTCGCACTATCGCTGGTGAAGACTGTTGCCAGAGCGCAATCTTGACAATCTGAGTATGAAACGCTGGCTACCGCGATGGAGTTTGACGGACGCGCCGTAGCTAGGTACGGGAGATGGAGTTGAGCCAGGTGCCGGAGGCCGTAGACTTAGAAAAAACCCGCAATATCGGCATCGCCGCTCATATTGACGCCGGTAAGACCACCACCACCGAACGGATGCTGTACTACAGCGGTCGCATTCACCGGATGGGTGATGTGGATGATGGTGACACCCAGATGGACTGGATGCAACAGGAAATGGAGCGCGGCATCACCATCACATCGGCGGCCACAACCTGCTATTGGCGGGAGCATCGCATCAACATCATTGATACACCGGGCCACGTGGACTTCACGGCTGAAGTTGAGCGCTCGCTGCGGGTGTTGGACGGAATGGTGGCGATTATGTGTGCGGTCGGCGGCGTCCAGCCACAGTCTGAGACGGTGTGGCGGCAGGCCGACAAGTATCGTGTGCCGCGCGTGGTCTTCGTCAACAAGCTGGACAGGCCGGGGGCAGACTTTCATGATGTGTTGCACCAGATGCGCAGCCATCTGGGGGCCCACGTTATGGCGGTGCAGATACCGATGGGCTCCGAGGATAGCTTTGAGGGCGTCATAGACCTGATTGCACGGCAAGCGATACGCTTCAGTGGCGATCAAGGTGAACTTGTTGAGTACTTTGACATTCCTGAGCAGTACCGGGGACAGGCTGAGCTGTTTCGGGAGCATCTCGTCCCAGTCTTGGCCGAAACAATGCCGGAGTTGGAGGCCAAGTACGTCGAGGGTGAAGAGTTGAGCGAGGCAGAGCTGCGCCGCGCTGCCCGGGCGGCGACAGTCAGCGGACATCTGATCCCTGTTCTCTGTGGATCAGCGCTGCGCAACAAGGGTGTGCAGCCGCTGCTTGACGCAGTGGTTGACTACCTGCCCTCGCCGGCTGATGTGCCGCCTATCGAGGGGGAGAACCCCAAGAGCGGTCGCACGGAGCTGAGGAGTGCACAGCCCCAGGAGCCATTCAGCGCCCTGGTCTTTAAGGTGTTCAGCAATCCGTTTGTTGGGCATCTGTCCTATCTGCGCTGCTATTCGGGCCGCGCGAAGAAAGGCGATACGGTTCTCAACGCCACAGCCGGACGGCGGGAACGCCTGGGGCGAATTCTGCGGGTGCACGCCAACCGCACCGAGGATATTGACCAGGTCAGCGCCGGAGAGATAGTAGCTGTGGCCGGTTTGAAGGAGTCTACTACCGGTGACACGCTGTGCAATCCGGCCCACCCGATTGTGCTGGAGCGCATCAGCTTCCCGGAGCCAGTCATCTCGATGGCCGTGGAAACCAAGAAAACGGCTGACGAGGAGCGCCTCATCGAGGCCCTGCAGCGCCTGGAAGCCGAGGATCCGACGATTTGGCTGAAGACGGACCCTGATACCGGGCAGCAGATTATCTCTGGGATGGGCGAGCTACATCTGCAGATAGTGTGCGACCGGCTCGTACGCGAATTCAGCGTCGAGACCAATATCGGCAAGCCGCAGGTCGCTTACAAGGAGACAATCCGCACTGCAGCCGAGGGCGAAGGGCGCTTCGTACGCCAGACTGGCGGGCGCGGGCAGTACGGGCATGTAATCCTGCAACTGGAGCCGGCCGAGGCCGGCAGCGGGCTGGTCTTTGAAAGCGAAATAAGGGGCAACGTCATACCCAAGGAGTTTATTCCTGCCATCGAGCAGGGTGTCGAAGAGGGAATGCAGGCCGGCGGCCTGGCCGGATATCCGGTGGCGGATGTGAAAGTCACGCTCACCGGCGGCTCCTGGCACGAGGTTGACTCCAGCGATGTGGCCTTCAAGATAGCCACCGTGATGGCGTTCAAGGACGGCTATATGAAGGCAGACCCGGCACTGTTAGAACCAATTATGGCTGCGGAGATTGTGACGCCGGAGGCCCACATGGGTGATGTAGTCAATGACCTTAATCTCCGCCGCGCCAGCATTGGAAGTATGAGATCTGCCGCCGGCGATACCCAGACGATAGCCTGTCTGGTGCCGCTGGCGACAATGTTTGGATACTCAACGTCTCTGCGCAACCTCACTCAGGGGCGCGGGACGTACACAATGGAACCACATAGCTATCAACTGGTGCCCGACAACGCGGGTGCATAGCTCACCTAGGATAGCCACAAAGACAGGAGGTAATTTGAGATGGCCAGGGAGCATTTTGAGCGGACGAAGCCGCACCTTAATGTGGGGACGATTGGGCACGTGGACCATGGCAAGACGACGTTGACCTCGGCGAT
>JALGTI010000306.1 GCA_029821455.1 Candidatus Zipacnadia bacterium
CGTCACAGATGAATTCTATAAAGGGGAAGAAGTCGGCGCGCGGACCTACTCTGCACAACACAGGTGGGCGCTCGACCTTCACCAGGTTATTGTGCCTGTCCCACCGCCGCAGCCACCTCCATCCGCTCGCCGTTGACGATCTCGGCCACCTCGCGGGCCAGATCACGTATTTGCTCCACGACATCAGGCAAATTCTGCACTCCTTACTCTTATCGGTTGTACATCTCTGCCCCGATCTCCTGGGCGATGTGCGTCCACAACGGGAGTGTCTCGGGGCGGTCATCAACAGTTTCGATGTCCTGCAGGCAGAAGTCCATAATGCCAGCACCGGCTATTTCCATCTTCTCGGTGATATCCCTGCGCATGTCGTCCTCGTCAAATTTGAGAAGTACATCTGAGGGCATTGGCCGCACCTGAATTACATAGTCACGCCCCGCCTGCTCGGCCATATATTCCAGCGGGGACCAGGGTGAGGAGGAGACCCTGCGTAAGTTGGGCACCTTTGCCTTCAGGATCTCAAACTTCCCATGCAGGTTCTCACAGCAACCATAACTTGTGAGGCCATACAGCTTGAGTATGGGAAGTTGATGGCTTAGCAAGAACTCGTCCCACATTGCCGGCGACACCATGTCAAACTCCTGCGAGTCCCCTCCACCCCACATGTCCTCGAGCCGTACATGCTCGCCATCAAAGTCGGGCTGTGGCAGACCGTCACAGTGGCCCAGCATGCCATTGTCGTTGCGGTCGAGATGGCCAGCGGCTTCCAGACCCTTGATGTTTTGGAGTTCGGCGTTGGTAATAAAACTGATGAAGCGGTGGAGCCACTCGGGGCGATCCATAGCGTCGTACATCATCTGTTCCAGTCCCCGCAGGTATGCCCCCCAGTATGCTGGAGCCGAGCCATGACCCAGTCTGCAATACTGAATACGCACGTCCAGGATGCCATCCAGAAGCTCGCCGGCTTTCTGGTATTTCTCCTGGGTCGCCTGTTCATCAACGTGCCAATCTGGCACCCGTAGCTTCTCGATGTCCTCTTCTTCCTTTATCTCAGGCTTGAACGCAAATGACTTGCCGTGGTCGCTGACGGTATCGGTGACGATCACATCAACGTTGACCCCCCACATCATTGGCCGGTCCTCACCCAAGGGCACGGCCGGGACATCCACCCACGGTTCGATAACCCAGTCGTCCTGCAGCACGGTGGCATGGTACAGTTGCTGGCGCAGAGTGTTCTCGATGCTGCGATGCAGTGGGTCCGAGGATACCAGAGTATCCTGGGGAACCAGTTGTGCCCAGACGCCGCCGGCCGGCCGGCACAATACAGGCGGGCGCTCGACCTTCTCTAGATTGTTATGCCTGGCCCATAGGCGTCTGATACTTCCCATCCACTCACTGTTCGCGATCTCGGCGACCTGACGGGCCAGGTCTCGCACGTGCTCCACACTATTTGACATACTGCTGCTTCTCCTACGCTGATATGTGCGGTGTTTTTCCCCCTCAAATCCCGAACCGTGGCTATTCGCCATCGCGGAGCCTAAACCTTTCTGGGGCGCTGGGCTTCTACTCTCCAAGGCTCTGGTTGTAAGCTCTTGGTGGAGGAGCACGCCCTCCGACAGAGAAATGACTTGTAGCAATGGAGGTAAGTCAAATGTCCCGATATGCTGCTGTGGTTTGTCTGGCTGTGATGGCACTGTTGCTAACTGGCTGCCCACAGGGTGATAAGGGTGCAGGGGGCGGTCCACCTACGGGCGTGACCAAGACCCTCGACCTGTGGACCATCTGGAACGCTGAGCCACGCAAGAGCGCCCTGCAGGATATCGTGGCTGGCTTTGAGGCGGCTAACCCGGCTGTCAAGATCCGCATCAATAATCTGGAGCCTGACGGCTACAAGACCTCCATCCGCGTGGCTCTCGGTGGCCAGAACCCGCCAGACATCTTTTTTGTCTGGTCCGGCGAGAAGATGCTGAATGCCTTCATCCGTGGCGGCAATGTGCTGGACATCACCGACTGGATGGACACTGGCCCACAGCCGTGGCGCGAGCGCATCATCCCCGGCTCCCTGGCTCGCTTCACATTTGATGGCAAAGTCTATGGCATTCCCTACCTGCTGCAGTGTACCTTCTTCTTCTACAACAAGGAGATCTTTGCCGAAAACGGCATCAACATACCCTTGACGTGGGATGACCTCATCGGCACGTGTGAGACGTTGCAGCGCAACAATGTCATTCCCATCGCGCTGGGCAATGTGCAGCAGTGGCCGGCCAGCCACTTCCCCTGTGTGCTGATGCAGCGGTTGATTGGCGAGCAGGCCGTCGAGAAGCAGTATGACCCCCTGGGGCCAGGCGACTATTCCGAGCCGGCCTGGGTCCAGAGCCTGGTGATGTTCAAGAACTTCGCCAACTCCGGCTTCTTCAATGATAGCCCCAACAGCGTCACCCGTGAGAATGCGCGCGCCCTCTTTTACACCGAGAAAACGGCGATGATGTACACCGGCACTTGGGACTTCGCTCGCTTCTCTGAGGGCGGCGAGGCACCCGAGGAATTCTGGGACAAGTGGGACTTCTTCAACTTCCCTGCTGTACCCGGCGGCAAGGGCAATCAGGAGGCGTTGACAGGCACGGCCGACGGCTATATCATCTCATCCAAGACCAGACACCCAGAAGAGGCCGTCAAGTTCCTGCAGTATATGACCCAGGTTGAGGTGGCGCAGGAGTTTGTGGCCAAATGCAAGGAACTCGTCCAGGTCAAGGGAGCTGTGACCGACGAGAACTCCAGTTGGTATCTGGCCAAGTATGCGCGGATGGTGGAGGCGACCTCGGAGATAGACCCCTGGTCAGATACGCTGATGGAGAAGTCGGTAGCGGACGTGCACCTGGCCGGCATCCAGGGCTTGCTCGCCGGCCAGAAGACGCCCGAGCAGATAATGGCAGATGTCCGCAAGCGTCAGGCCGATGTCAAGCAAGAAATGCTGGTGAGGGAGCAAGGAGGACGGAAATGATCAGACAGCTCGTTGTGGCAACGTTCGTGATCGCCCTTCTCATGACGCACACCACGGCGCAGGCCATAGTCCTGGTGCGCGATGGCCACCCATGTGCTGTCATTGTGATCGCGGAGAATGCTCCCGCGACACTTCAGGCAGCCGCAGACGCGCTCCAGGGATACATAGAGCAGATGAGTGGTGCGAGACTGCCAATCGCCTCCGAGGCCCAGGAAGTTCAGGTCCCACGCGTCCTTATCGGCTCGAGCAAAGGCACCACAGACGTGAAAGATGACCTGAGCGAGAAGCGCCTGGGCTATGATGGCTGTGTTGTGCGCACGCGGGGAAACGACCTCGTGTTCCTTGGGCCCCGCGCCGAGGGCGCAGCCAACGGCGTATACTGGTTTCTGGAATGGAAGCTCGGCGTCCACCGCTTTGGCTTTCGTGACGACGCCCTCGTCGTGCCACGGCAAACGACCATCGTCATCCCCAGTTTCAAGTATGTGCACAAGCCGTCCTTCGACTGGCGTGCTTCCTGGATTAGCTCGATCTGGCCGTTCTCGGCTCCGGACGGAACCCGAATGTCAATGCTCAGCACCGAAGAGCGGGCCAACCAGCCTGCATACTAC
>JALGTI010000020.1 GCA_029821455.1 Candidatus Zipacnadia bacterium
CCATGCGTAGAGAGGCACCGCAGCATTCTCTGTGCCCTGGGGCTCTCGGTATGTGCATTCTGTGCACCGGCAGCCGCTTGGTCTGCAACGCCAGACTAGCGGCCTGGTCTTCACCGGTCAGTGGCACTGCCAGTGGTGTTGTGGGCTCGCGCGCAGTTTGAGGTGGGCAGTGACGCACTTGCTGGGATACTCATCCGGCACGTCGTGCCAGCGCGCTCCCGTCTTCAACACCGACAGGATGCATTGGAGAACTGCCCGATCATCACATCAGGGACCGGAAGAGAATGAGAATTGTGCGCTTCGAGTATAAGCAGGAGATTCTATACGGGGTCCTGCGTGGTGACGAGATAAGTATCATCGCAGGCCAGCCATTCGGGGAAATCCAGACAAGCGGGCGGACCATCGGGCTAAGTGAGGTCACGCTGCTTGCTCCGGTAGCGCCGCCGAACCTCATCGCACTCGGCCTCAATTACGGCAGACACGCCACAGAGACCGCAATGGCGCTCCCTGACCACCCGCTGTTGTTCCTGAAGGCAACAACGTCAGTTATCGGGCCCGAAGCGGCGATAGTACTGCCGCGTATGGCTCCTGATGAGGTTGACTACGAGGCAGAGCTGTGCATTGTCATAGGTAAGACGGCCAAGAATGTGTGCGAGGCTGAGGCGCTCGACTATGTGCTGGGCTACACCTGCGGGAACGATGTCTCGGCCCGCGACTGTCAACTCCGGCACGACTCGCAGTGGGCGCGGGGCAAGAGCTTTGATACCTTCGCGCCGCTGGGGCCGTGGATCGAGACCGCTATGGACCCCGACAACGCGGGCATCTACTCCCGTCTCAACGGGCAGATAATGCAGCAGTCCAATACCTCAGATATGATCTTCAACTGCAGCCAACTGGTCAGCTTCTTGAGCCACTGTATGACGCTGCTGCCGGGCACGGTAGTTATGACCGGCACGCCTGAGGGCGTGGGCTTCACGCGGGAGCCGCCTGTATTCCTGAGGCCGGGTGATGTGGCCGAAATCGAAATCGCTGGCATCGGAACGCTCACCAACCACGTTGAGGCTGATAGCTAGTCCCATCGGCAGGCAGCGGGCAGTGGCACAGTTCCATTATACTCGCGGAGGCCACCCACCCGGGTGGCCTCCACTCATTTCACCAACGGCCAGAGCAGCTACTCAGGAACCTCGAGGTTCTCTAGGCCCTCAAGCATGGCACCCATGTCCGTAATCTCAACACCCTCAGGCAGATCGAACTCGCTGTCCGCCACGCCGTTGATCCGGTCATAGGTGAAGGTGATAAGCTCGTCGGCCTCCTCGATCTTACGCACCAGCAGGTGCTTCTTGTCCACCCATAGCTTGACCTTATCCTCGGCGCCCTTGGGCGTGGTGTCCACCACCCAGCAGTCAATGCCGTCCAACTCCTCGCTGTCAGCCAGAGCCACCGAGGTATCGAAGTCTCCCAGAGTAAAGGTCGGCATATCCCCCATCTCCGCTTCCGACTGATCAATGGGCAGCTTGAAGGCCACACCCTTGTCGGCGTCATACATAAACATGGCCTTCTGTGCCATGTCCATAATCATCCAGCCCTCGTCTACCT
Organism: Candidatus Zipacnadia bacterium; assembly: GCA_029821455.1. Classification (GTDB taxonomy): domain Bacteria; phylum Armatimonadota; class Zipacnadia; order Zipacnadales; family Zipacnadaceae; genus JALGVG01. The sequence continues at coordinate 1,597 of JALGTI010000020.1, forward strand.
CCACCTTCATCTTCATCGCCGTGCCATCGCCCAGCTTGACCAACATCGTGCCGCCCTCGCCATCAGACTCGGTCACCGTCATCTCGTAGCTGGTGACCTTTTCACGGCCCTCCCACGCCTGGGTGAGGGTGTCAGGCTTTGGGCCGGCCGGGGTCTCCGCCGCAGAAGGCCCTGCCGCCCTGGGCTGCATCCCAGCCACAGGCCCGCCGCCCTCCGGGGTTGGGGCCTTCGAGCACCCCACCACGAGCAGCGACAGTCCGACACAGCACAACACTATGCCCAACAACCAAATCCGTCTGTCCATTACGTTCCCTCCTTTGATAACGTCACAGCTAGCCCCGCCGCCGTCTGTGTTTGCCAACTAAGACCATCTGGCTGGGAGTTTCGCCGCGACAGGGGCTCTAACCTCCCTAAGCATTTATCCCACCCGGTAAATGATATATGCGCCGGGGAGCGCTGCCCGAGAAGCTGGCGCCGACAGTGGGAAACCTGAGGAGCTGCCGGCCTACTGCACTTTGAAGCAGACCTTGACGTGCTCCCAGAGACGCTCAGCGATCGCGTGCATTCCACGGTCGCCCGGATGCCAGGCCACGCCGCTGTGAGCGAAGTGGCCTTCAGCGGCCGCGCGATTGGCTGAGTCCGCAGCCAGGTCCTCCAAGGCCACATAGATTGCGCCTTGCGCGACGGCTGCCGCAGATATGAAGGGATCGAGCGAGCTGTTCCCCCATGTGCCCACACAGAACACACGCGCGCCCGGCTCCTGTCCCAGGCTGGCGATTATATCCTCGTAAGGCTTCTGCAATTCCTCGACGCTAGCACTGCCTCGATAGTTGTCTCCGAGTTGGATGATGACGAGGTCTGCCCTGCAGGACAGCAGATGCTCAATGCCATGCATGTGTTGCTCATCCCTGATGTTTGCGAGAACCAGTTCCGGCGGTTGCTGGGGCTGAGCAGCGCGGATGTGGTCGTACAGCAAATGGACGAAGTCTCGTTCCGGCCTCGTCGCGGCCATACCGCAGTCATTTGGCCAGCCGATGTCGGCGTTCGGGCCGTGTCGCGTGATGCTGTTGCCGACGATCAGGACCTTCCTTACTGCCGGTGGTGGGGGTTCCTTCGTGATGCGGGCAAAGAAGAGCGGCTCGTCGGGGGCTACCACCAATGCTGCCCCGACACGCCCCTGCTCGTAGCAGTCACGCGCGAAGTCAACTTTGCGGTACCAGCGACCCTCCAGCCACTCCGCACGGATCGCGCCGCTGACGCGTTCGTAGATGACCGGCTCGCGCCCCGGGTCAACGACAGCCTGCGCCAGTCCCTCAGCCCAGGGTTTCTCCATCCTGGCGGGGTCCAGTGTCAGCCCTGTATTCGTCCCTCGCGAGGTCATGCTGAGGAGGACATCACTGGACCGCTCGAGTGGCCTGCCGTCAAGCGCTACCATCGCGAAATGCAGAAAGTCGCAGTTCAGCTTGGTGACCCGGATGCCATCAAAGTTGAGGTGCCGTTGGCAGAAGCCAACATGGGCCTTTGCGGTGGGAGCATCCACACGCATGAACCCCTGGCCCTCACTCCAGTCAAAGGTGATGTGGGAGCCCGCCTGCACTCGGTGGCCTTCCGGTGAAGGGAGCACGGCGCGTACTCTGGTCCGCCGGCTGGTGTCGTAGACCAGTTGCACCCCCGTGGTCCAAGCCCACGCCCGCAGCATCCCCGTAATCGGGGCAATCGAGTGGTCATGCAGGGTCAGGAGCAGATCACCGCCAATCACGGCCGTCACGGGCTTGCCTGGTGGTTTCAGCCCGCCGCTACGGAAAAGCGCTCCAGCCGACTTGATGGCTGCGAGTGCTGCCTGGTCATTGCCCATGACAAGCCCGGCATTTGGGTAGTTGCTGTCAGGCATGGGCAGACGATACCGCCTGTAGTCCTCGTCGGTGCGCAGCGGCGGGAGATACCCGTTGTCGTCCCAGTTGAACCAGAAGACCCCGTCAGCATCACGTATCACTGCGTTCAATGCCACTCGCATAGGGAACTCCACTGTGTAAGGATTGGGGCGGTAATCGTTGATCTCGTACACTAGGTATGGCTTGCCCTTAACCCGAACCAAGTCAATGGGGTTCTCCATCAGTGGTGGCCCGTTCACTCGTACGACCCAGGGATAGAGTGGGTCGTCCCTCGACACTGCCCACGGACGCATCGCGAAACCGTAGTTGCCGACTGAAACGAAGTCTCCACAGGATGCGCCATAGTAAAGCGCGAGGCTTTGGTCATAGCGGCCTGTCGGGGTGATAGGGACAACGCTAATGCCACGGCCGCAGCTCCCGAGTGACCGGACGAAACGCTCGAATCGGTCGTGGAATCCGACATAGAGGTCATAGACGAAAAGCATCACATCCTGGGCACGGGCTTCCGGATAGCGAGCGCCCTGCTCACCGCCACCGACGTACTCCTTCTGGTAGCCCGGCAACTCTCTGATCTCACTGTCCATCAGCGGCGCGAACTCCACGCTTGCTCTGGCCAACGACTCACCATCTTCGAGCTTTCCCCACGCGCGCGCCAATCGTCCATCATTGCCATATTTCTCTCTCAGCCAGCGATTCCATTTTTGCCGTAGTCTCTTCCCAACGACGCCCCCGCGAGGCCGAGAAAGTACATCCTCGATGAAGGCATTCTCATTGAAGACCTCGTAGAGCCCGATGGTCTCCTCGTCTGCATATCGCCTTCCGGTGTAGGGGTTGACGTGGTTCAGCACGTTCTGGGCATACTTGTGGAACACCCGTTCGGCCCGCCCGTCAATGTAAACAAGAAACGGGACCCCGCCCTCCTGGATGAGCTGCTCCCACTCGGAGCGCGTCCCGTCGTCCGGGAGCACGTCGTAGTCGGACGGCATGAATCCGCGGTTGACATCAAAGGAAAACCAAAAGAACATGCCTCGCTGCTTGGCCAGGTAGACAGCGTGGTCGAGCCGGTCGATCTGGCTACCACTACCCACCACCGTCTCCGGCACAGTTATCGTGTCCTTACCCGTATTCGCTAGCATATACCACGCATAGTTGAGCCGTACCGCGTTGAACCCACAAAACGTGAGGCGGTCGAAGGTCAACTCGAGATCCTTGCCTTGGCGCTTGATGGAGTTGCAGAAGTTGACGCCCCAAAGCCGCAGACGTTTTCCGTTGTGCACCATGTGTCCGTTCCGCACACTGACGTACTCGTCATCGGGAAGCGGACTGTAGGAGTCCACCGCCCAGACCCTGCAGAACATACCTCCCATGAGGGCGGGGATCAGTAATGTGATCGCACAGGTTATGCTTACGCGCCTGGCCATCATGCCGACCTCCAAACCGTCTCAAAGCTTTGCCTCTGACACGTAGTCGCGTCGAGCAGGAGAAGTAAGCAGTTGCCTCCGACTCGACTTACTTGACTCATTCGACCAATCTAGAGGCTCGCCTCCATTTTCGGGAGGCACAGGTCTGTTGATGCCAACGGTGCGGTCTGCTCCAGACCAAAACCCGTTGCCTTTGTGCCTCACCGGCTCGGCAACACCACCTCGATGGCTGCCTGACACTGCTTGCCGGACGTCAGGTCTTTGGCTCGGATCCAGACCGTTCCGGGCATACAGTTCAAAGGTAAGACCGTACTCAGCTCGCCCCTTCCGCCTCTGAGGATAAGCGTCCGCGGCAGAGCGGGTCTGTTCCCTTCTCCTGGCCCCCGATACTCCAATCGCACCACTCTGTCGCCAGCGTCTCCGTTGCCTGTGCTCAAGTTAAAGCGTACTTGCAGCTTGTCTCCGGGATGGCATTGTTGGCCCCCGGCTTGGGCAGTGAACGCCAAAACAGGCGATGGGCTTAGACCAAACACGCGCGCCTCACCATAGGCGATCGTGCCCTCGATCGTGTGCAGCATCCCGAGTTCCTTGTCGGAGACCATCTCGTAGACGTACTGCTTGCGCGGCAAGGCGATGGAGAAACGGCCAGGCGCCCCGGGCCTGTCTCCGGTGAGGTACAGATAGGTCAGGTTTCCCAACTGTCTCACGACCAGTGAGGCAATCAGCCCGTTGGTGATGCTGAACGATACACCGTACAAATCTACCATCACTGCCGGACTGGCGGGGACGCGATTGTCGCGCAGCGCGTAGGTGGGCCTGATCCCCGCGCTTTCGAGCGTTCTTTTGATTACCTGGTAGCCTTCGGCACTCGCCGGTACCGCAAAGTCCAAGAAGAAGGCTTTCCCGTTTCGATAGCCGGCTCCCAAGGTCGGTGGGATCCAGTCCATTTTCCGGGCCCCGGCGGGAACGACACCATCCGCTTCGACCGCAGGAGACAGATTGGGGGTCGGACGCTGGACGCCAAACAACCGTCGGAATGTCTGCGGGGTCCGGGCATAGAGTCGGCCTGACGCGTCCCGTCGGCCGGTGCCGGCCTCCGCCACCACGCAGCCGCCGCTTTTGACAAACTCGTGCAGCAACTCCAGCTCCCGCGCTCCGAGGCAAACGACGTGGGAGAGCAGGACGACTCTAGTCCTTTTCAGTCGTTGGCGTGTCAGGTCATCTTCATCACCGAACTCGAACTGGTACCCAAGCGCGCGCAGGTGAGGAACGAAGCTGTTTGGCACCTGGTTCTGGAATGGGCCCAGGCCCTTTATCTCAGTTGGCTTACCACCAGGCGTGCCCGCAAGCTGGCGCTTCATGTGCGCGAGTGTGTGGGTGTAGAATAGTGTGCGCGGGCAATATACAAAGATCCCCTCCCTCAGCGGCTGAGTCACCGCAGCCACTTGCCCTGGCCCTGCCAGAAGCAAACGGTTCAGCTTCTCGATCACACGCCCTTCTTCGTTGAGAGTGTAGTCCGTGTTGAGGTAATCGGGTGGGTAGAACCAGGCAATCATGTTCACGCCGTGTCGTACCGCGTTCCATGCCTCGTGGGTGATCCGTTGCCCTTGCAGCTCTGTCAGAGGAGGCGACGTGTAGCCGACGACGCTCATTGTGAGTGTTGCCCAGCGTGATCCCAGTTCGAGGAAGCTGATGGAAGCCGCGCTCTCACGGTCCCTGATGAAGTCAGTATACAGCGAGGAAGCTTGCAGGCGACGAGTGAAAGCTCTAAGGTTTACCCCGCTGAAGGTCTCCACACCCCTATAGTTGACGGATGCCAAACGGTCCGGCTCGACCTCCCGGATCGCGTCGGAACAAGCTCCGAACTTCTCGAGGAAGAACTGGTCAAGCTCACGGCGAGAATCGAACCAGGGGGTCCAATTATCGCTCTCCACCACCTCGTACCAGAGAAAGCGCTGGACTTGGTTCCAGTCCGTGTAACCGTTGCCGCGTGCCGGTGTAGAGGCCTTTTCCCCCTCCGCCATGAGCTTGATGGGTTGGTACAGTCCCCCTGCCGCTCCCCTGTCGTGGACCCGAACCGCGAGCGTGTTTGCCAGACCGGGCTTCAACTCATCAGGCAGCCTCATGTCAAAGGACTTGTCCCACAGTTCCTCAGGGGGTCTGCCTGTTGAGGCCACACTTCGCTCGCCCAGGGGCTTGCCGTTCAGATAGACCCACGCTTCCTCGTCCGCACCCCCGAAGGCAAGGCTCAGCTTCCGGCCGCGTGCCTCAGCAGGTATGGCGAACTCCAGCCGATACCAGGCGTATCCATCGTAGTCATAGCCCTGCTGTTCCCACGACTCGCCTGTCCGTATCTTGTCCCAACTGCTATCGTCAAGGTCTGCAGCGAACCACTGCCGTTTCACACCCTCATCGTTGGGGTCAAGCTTAAATCGCGCCTCCGCGGGAAGCACGCTGACCACCTGAGAGTTCGGACCGCCGGCCCTCCTGGCTGCCGCTTCCGTTCCCCAGGCCGCGTTCAGCGCTTCGATCGTCCCGTACTTGTCTCTAAGGAAGGTCCTGAACCGTTGCATGTCGCGGTCCGAGTCAAACGGCGCTTCACTCGCTGCTGTATACTGCAACTCGGGCTCATCCTGCAACTCGTACAGCACCGGACTGAATCTCCTCAGCCAGTTCGTCACATACTTCACGCCCTCCGGATCGTAGCCACATTTAAGGGCGATGTTGTTCGGCAGTACGCGCATTCCGGTTTCCGCAGTGGTGCGGATTCGGTGGAGCGAGGGCCAGGAAGCCAGAAGCGTATCATGACCCATCCTCTTCAAAACGTCAGCCCTCACGGCAAATGAGAACGGCTCCTCATAGTAACCGCCGTAGGCCATGATGTGAAAAGCGTCCCAGCGCGGGTCCTGTCTGACGAACAACTGATCGCGGACCTCGACACTCTCACCGGCCGCGCTCACAGTCACGCGGAGATTGGCCAGCGCAGTCGAAATCCCGGTTCTTGCCAAGTTGAGTGCCAGGAGGACCTCGGTCGGCCCCTCGGCCCAAGCCGTTCGCCCGTTTGACTCATCCCAGAGCAGGCGCCCCTCCAGATCAAACAGCTCAGCCCGCACTGTGAAAGCCTGCCCGTTCGCGAGACCCGCAACCTTGAGCTTCACCTTCACTTCATCCTGGGGCGTGTATAGGGCGAAATCCGGTACCAAGCTGACACTGAACTTGGATGGCTTCTCGAAGGACGAGCACCACCAGGCCCAGACCTTCTTCTCGCCATCCAGGATGAAGACATCAAGGAGATGCCTGCCCGCATATCCTGTTCCCGGGACCACGAGCTGCTCAACTTCTGTCTTGCCTGCGGGAACGGTCCGCACCTCGTCGGAGGCTTTCGCGACTGTGTTGTAAGGGGACCTGACCACCACACGCAGGGTGCAGGGCTTCTCCTCAGCAGAGGAGTTGGCAACCTCCACTTTGACCATCCGGCAATCGGGTGAGACTGTTGTCTGCCGGACCGATACGGCCGGCTCTCCGCGTGCTGCCCACAGGAGCGCTCTCCCCAACCACGCATAGAACTGATCTGCCGGCTCCGTTCCCTGGAGCCAACGGCACAGCTTGCCGGTTTCTTCCTCAGGCAGGAACGGCGCCGCGAGGGGCGGGCAGAACGGGCGACCGTATATCATTTCCTCCAGGCAGCAGTTGAGGCTGATCACACGCCCCTTTCCGCGGATTGCCGCTGCAGCCAGCACCCTGTCGGCCCGCTCACTGTGCAGGAGAACCGTCGCGTCCGGCGAAGCACTTGCGTCCACATCACATACCCAGCGCATTCCGGCGAAATCACTGCCCCCGGTAAGGGGGTGAGCCGCTTCGGTTGCCAGCACCCGCCACGTCTTCACTCGAGGTATCGCGGGGTCCCTGGCGGCAGGCAGCAGCGCATCCAGGCTTGCCGGTGACAGCTCGGAGTTGGCCAGCGCATCATCCGGACGGATCCCGGGCACGCTGTGGACGAACCCGACCCCGTCTTCCCGGACCAGCTCGACGATCTCGGTCGCGCAGTCGCCCGGAAGCGCCGTCAGCCATGCTCCGGTCATCGCGATGACGTCATAGCGGCGTGTCCCAAGGAAGTGGCGCAGCAGGTTCATCGCCTCGGAATCCTGTCGCGCTGCCCATCGGGTGTTCGCCGCCCCCCCTATGGGCACGATGTCATAGTCGAGGTCGAAGCAACGGGCAATGGAATGCGCCTCAAACTGGTGCTGAAGAGCACAAATGAACAAGACTCGGATCCTCTCTCCAGCCCGGACTCGCGCCCACTGGCGGAGGATTGGCGGGGGCATTTCGGGGTTTCCGGGTCGCGCGCACGAGATGGGAAGCCACCCTTTCTCCACCTTTTGGACAAAGCTCTCCGGCACGGCGTCGAGAGCGAGAGCGCACATCGTCGGTGTCAGCGTTGCCACTGACAGAAGCAGCGAGAGAGGCAACACACGTCTCAAGTTCATTTCTGCATTCCTCCTGCTACCGGTAGAGGGAAGCCAACATGCCACAGCCTATTCGGAATTCCTCATTTGCCTTCCTGTAAAGAGCAATCAAGTCCAAGCTATAGCTCAAGCGGACATTTCCCACATGCTTTCTCGCTGGGTGCCGCATTGCCTCCTCGACGCATCAATTCCGCCCCATGCCGGCCATTTCTCTGGAAAAAGCAGCGACTTGAACACCACTGACAGCCACGCCACGCTCCTCTACCCTCTATTATGCCCCACAGCAAGGCCGGGGGCAAGGTCCCTGCTTCGCTCGAGAATCGCTTCCAAGCGCCTCTGGGCCGCCGGGTAGGGGTGAGGTAGCCCCGGGTTGGACAGGCTTTCAGGGCATTTTCTTGAGGGTTTACTCGAGCGACTTCACTACTCGCTCTCTGCCAGGGCCTCGACCCAGCAGCCGCCCTTCAAGATTGGGGACAAGATGTTCTATCACGCTTGGCAAATGATCTTCCAGATGGCTGAGGTGGCGGTATCCAAACAGCTCTTTGAGCAAGTATTGGCGCGAAACCGGGCCTTAGCGCCTGGCGCCGGGTGACTATGACCTCACTGCGGCGAAGAATTGGTGGTTTTGCTCATTCCCAGGCAGGGCTGTGTTTGCCAACCGCCTCCATGCCGTCAGCGGTGACTGATTGGCAGCCACAACCCCGTGGAAAGGCTGCAGAGCCCTGGTTTTTCCGGATACATTGCCACCACGAGCAGGGATTTCTCCCAGACTCCAAGAATATACAAACAACGAAAAACCAAATGGGAATCTCGGTCTACTACTCCGTACTGGGGGCGATCGTATTCCCCGCTTCGTTCATCGGCGGCTGGGTTTCGGAACAGGCATCCGTTGCCCTGTCCGCGATAGGGGGCGCTGTGATCACGGTCGGGCTCGTCTGGTTCCTCTTGCTGGAGCCAAGGCAGGCAAGGAGTCCCGTGGGCCGGGCGTGAACCTGAGTCCACGCGGGAAAGTGGCGCGTGTAGCACCAGATGCGATGCCTGCGCCGTGAGAGGAGATGCGTTATGCACACACGGATCGTGCCGTTGTGCTTGGTCGCAGGGCTGGTGGTCGTGACAGGCGCGTGCCGGTCAGGCGCGCAACCGAACGCGACCGTCACGCTCGATCCGTCCGTCCAGTACCAGACCATCCGCGGCTGGAGCTGCAACCCGCACTACTTGGGCGGCACCACCGAGCAGCGTGAGCAAGTCATCGAGGATGCGGTCAACAACCTCGGGATCACGCGACTGCGGTGGCAGCAACCGAATGGCAACCGCAGCGAGATGCGACGGTGGGAATGGGAGAACGATAACGGCGATCCCGACGACGCCGACATGTCGAGGTTCAACACGGCCGATGCCGACCGGTTCGTCGAGGCGTATGTCCTGCCGTTCAAGCGGCGCGTGGAAGCTAATGGCGACCCGTTCGAGCTCTGGCTCAGCCCCTCGTTCTTCGATGGTGGTAGCACCGGCAGCGTGCCGGCGTTCCTCCTCCACAGCCCAGGCGAGTACGCTGAGCACGCGACCTCCTTCATCCTGTATCTCAAGAGCAAGTATGGTATCGACACCAACCACTACGCGATCTGCAACGAGGCCGGCAACAACAACGCCTTCAAGCCGGCGGTCGTCGCTGAAATGACCAAGGTGCTGGGCGCGAGGATGGAGGGCCTTGGGCTACCGACGAGGGGGCAGTTCTCGGACGGCATCAACGCGCGGGCCACTTGGAACTACATCCAGGCAGCCAAGGACGACCCCGATGTGTGGGAGTATGTCGATGTCCTCAGCTACCACTGGTATGGTATGGACAACCAGGACTCGATGGTCAAGATCTGCGAATTCGCTCGGCAGCACGGCATGGTCACAGCTCAGACGGAGTTCATGAACCTGACGATGGACCACCTCTACGATGACCTGACGATTGGCGGAGTCTCGTACTGGTCGATCTACGGCCTGGGTGGTCCCTCGCCACGCCAGAACTACTACCTCCACCGCAACGGCACTTCGTTCAGCCGGGGCAAGCAGTTCTGGAACTTCCGGCAGGTCATGCATTATGTGCGCCCAGGTGCGGTTCGGATCGAAGCCGCATCGAACGACCCGGCGATCCGTGCTCTGGCCTTCGCCCGTGACGGACGCATAACGGTGGCTCTGATCAACACCACGCCACCTCACCAACATCGTACGGTAACGCTTCGAGGCCTACCGCCGGGCGAGTACGGAGTCTCGCAGTCGGTCGGCACCAAGCCCTACACGGAACTCGGTGTCCGTACCACGGAGGCCAATGCCGCCTTCACAGTTGACGTGCCCTCGAATGGCGTGCTCACGGTCTACCCGCATCCGGGTGGTAACCTCTCGCCGACACTCATCGATTGGCAGGCGCGGCCGAACTACCTGACCTCGCCGGCCAGCCAGGCGACCCTCGCCGCCACGGCACGGGACCCGGAACTCCATCCTCTGTCATACTCATGGTCCGTTGCGCGTCAACCGGCGGGCGCGGGCGCCGCGCTGACAGATCCCCAGTCGGCAACCACCTCGGTCACGGGACTGACTGCAGCCGGCCAGTACGCCTTCGAGCTGACGGTGAGCGATGGGGCGAATGAGGTGGTGCGGGATGTCCTGCTGAACGTGTTCACGGCGAATCAGCCGCCGAGGCTGATTGATGTGCACAACCGCATTCCGGTGCTGGTCACGCTGCCGCAAGACACCACGATCCTCATCGGTGGGGCTCACGATCTCGAGGACGATCCGCTCACGTACCGTTGGAGTGTCGTCAGACAACCCCCGGGCGGCGCAGTCAACCTGGAGACGCCGGACGACCGGAAGTGCCAAGTGAGCAACATCACTGTCCCGGGTGACTACGTATTCCGGTTCGAGGCAAGTGACCCGACGCACACCGTGTCCGAGACACTCACGGTACCGGTCTACCCGGAGAACACGGCACCAGTCATCTTGGAGGCAAAGGCGACGCCCACCAACATCGCCTTGCCCGGCGCAGACACCTCGCTGTCTGCCGTGACAAGCGACCCCGATGGGGACGTCATTACACACTGGTGGCGCGTGAAGAGCCAGCCGGCCGGCGCCGCACCTGCATTCGGGAAGCAAGGCGGACGCGACACCCAAGTGACCGGCCTGAGTGAGGCGGGTATGTACGTGTTCACGCTTACAGCGGTAGACCGGACGAAGTTCGTCCAGCAGGATGTGGCCGTGACCGTGCGGGCGGCGGGCCTGATACGCAGGTGGTGGGGCAGATCTCCCGTCTGAATGCTGGGGGCCGGCTCCGGTGGTACGTAGACAACCATCTTCGTGTTGAGGGTGTCCAGCCACTGCCTTGAAGCGCTTGAGGTGACTGCGCCCGCGTCATGGATTAAGCTCGAGACGGGAGTCGTCGTCACAGCCCCTAACGCTCAAGGCATTCACCAGCTAGGGCATAGAAGAATGTTGTTGTACTTGACTTCGCTTTCCGGAGACGACAAGTCCGGGCAGTGCCTGTGGCGGAGCGAAACTGACCGGCGTGCTGAGCGCCTGCCCGTCGGCTTGCCGAGCTACAGGACAGAGGTTGTCATACAGTTACTCCTGGAGTGGCGACCGGTAGCAACACCTTAGCAGCGGTTTCAGCCCGGATTTGCCCCACAACCGCTGACGGTTCACAGGAGGCTGTGCCCGGGAGAGCAGCGGTGCGGCCACTACTCAAGCCACGCCTCAAAGGCGGCTTCGATGTTCTCGCGGGGGTCGTGCTTGCCCCACTCGAGCTGGGCAATCACACCGCCGCAGCCAGTGTCGAGGGCGCGTCGGACGCGCTGTATCGCTCTCGGCACGTCGTCAGGGGTGCCGAACGGCAGAACCCACTGGCGGTCTATCTCACCCCAGAAGGTGATCTTGCCCGCGTACTGCCGGGCAAGCTCCTCGATATCCATGCAGAAGAGCTGCGCGTTCAGTGCATCCACACCGATCTCGATCAGGTCAGGAATGATAGGTGCGATGTATCCGTCCGAGTGCATGAAGACGAACTTGCCGGCCTGGTGGATGAGTTGGCAGTAGTCCGCGGACACCGGTTTGAATAGTTGCCGCCACATGCTTGGCGAGACCGACGGAGCGTTCTGGCTTCCCCAGTCATCGGCCACACGGATTCCGTCCACGTCAGTTCCGCACCGCAAGCGGATTTCCTTCAGGAAGGACTCGTGCACCAGGTCCCGTAGCTGCAGAACTTCCGGTCTGCCATCGGCCAGGTCCTCGAACAGCGCTTATGTGCCACGTAGGGACTGGATCCGTTCGAAGGGGTTGATGTGCCATGGTGTGACCACGAACTTCTCAGTGCGGGCATGTAGCACGTCAACCCTCTCCCACGTGGCATCGGACAGTACCTCCCAAGGCGCACAGTAGTGGTCAAGGGCTCACCGGTCGGCGAAACGGCTACGTCTGTGGGCCGGTTGAAGGGCGGGCCGGATCTCAGCACTGTATCGGGTCGATTCAGCTCATATCCTGTCTCCGCCGGACGGTCAGTCGTCTCGATGGTCGTTAGCAGCTTGCCGTCGGGCGTAAACTTGCGCACCGCATGGCCACGGTCATCAACACAGTAGACCATGTCATCTGGACCGATGGTCATCCCGTGTGCACGTACTATCTGGCCCTGTGCCCAGCAGTCGAGGTATCGTCGGTCACGATCAAGCACGATCACCGACCACTCGCCCCTACACACGTAGCCCACTTCCAGGGGCGTACCCATCCGGCCCGCCCACTGCCAACTTGCCAGGTACTCACGGTGCGCCTGGGGGCTTTGTGCCAACTGGATAAACGCCTCGGTCCCCGGTGTGTGGATCACCTCCGGAAGTACCGCGTTGACCCTGACACCATGCCGGGCCTCGTCAATTGCCGGGGCTTTCGTTAGCGCGCTGATCCCGCCCTTCGTCGCTACACAGGTGGTGGCCCATTCCTGCCCGATCGTGCCTACCAGGCTGCCTATGTTGATGATGCCGCCACGTGTTTCCCGCAAGTAGGGCAATGCCAACTTGCAGGCTGCGAAGTAGCTGACCAGGTTGAGCCGCAAGAGATCTTCGAATTCCTCGACGGAGAAGTCGTCAATGGTGCGCTTGTCCGGATGCCACCCTGCGTTGTTGATCAGGCAGTCAAGCCTACTGTGCCGCACCACCGTCTCCTCAATCACTCGCGTGATCTGGGGAGGCTGGGTCACATCACACTGCACGAAATCGCACGTCCCCGGGCCTTGATCCCTTAGCTCCTCCGCTAGTCGTTCACCGGCCGGCCGAATGCGGTAGCAGATCACAACACGAGCGCCCGCTTCGCAGATGGACGCTCAGCCATCGTCTGATAGGCTCCCGTACTTGACACCTCTCGTGGATAAGCGTAGTCTGAGAAATGTGAACTGAGGGTTTATAGCAGCCTGGAAAGGAACCACTGGGGACATGCTCAAGGTACTTGCTGCCTTCGCACTGCTGTTTCTTTTGCCGTCTTGTCTAGGCCTCGCTGATGAGGCCAGGCCTAACGGCCTGCAGAATGTGGAGGTGGTATGTGTTGACGAGGATGCCACAGGTTACGCAACGTTTCAGAGCCACAACCAGAAGGTCGTGGCCAACGACCACGGGATCTTTATGAGCTACATACGCTCGCGCAACGAGGAATACACCGCCCAGACGTGGCGGCTCCTGCGCAGCACAGATGGCGGAAGCACCTTCTCCTGTATCTACGAGGATACCCACGCGACCAACCCACCAGTGCTCGAAACTGACGAGGCTGGGAACGTCTACCTAGTGCGGGTTGACTTTCTGACCGGGAACGCGTACTTGTACCGATTTCTTGTGGCGAACGACTTCCGCGATCCGATCATCAGCGAGATACCGCGTGGGGCAGCGGGTAAGTACTCCATGATGTACGATCCTAGCCGCCGGCAGCTTTACTTCTTTGCCCACAATGGTACGTTTCACGTCATCGGTCTCGACGGCACGGTCAAGTGGTCATGCGACCTCCTCGCACCAGGCGAACACGCCGCCATCATGTATCCTCTATTGGACCTCGACGATGAGGGACGCTTGCATGCAGCCTGGACCACGCAGAAACACGGGGTCTACATGTACTGGGATATCCATCACATGATGTCTCTGGACGGCGGTCAGACGTGGCGCAATCTCGATGGGACTCCGCTGACTTTGCCCGTGGTCGCCGACGATACGGGGCCGGCGATGCGCATCACTCTGGACGACGAATTCGATGCGCACACCTGGCTGTCGAGCTTCCTGGTCAGGGCCGGGAAAGTCCATTTCTTGTACCTGGCCCAAACACAGCCTCCGCGACAGCACTACGTGCGCTATGACCTGGCAAGCGGCCAGCGTGATCAGCACAGGCAACCGCAATTCAGGGGCACCGAGATTCAACTGAGTGGGCTGGACGGGTTCTTCGCATCTGACTCAAGCCAGCCAAACACTCCCCTCTACTGCGTGATGCAAGACCAAGGTCACCTCGCGTGTTTAGCCAGCAATGACAATGGCGAAACCTGGTACGACCACGCGAGAGGCGAAGAGCAGCTCTATCCGTCCCAGATCGGCGGCTGTCGGGAGGTCACGGCTGACGGGTACATAGTAGGTTCTTTCACGCGGGGGGGTGAGGAGGTCTACTTTTTCAAGATCAAGGCGAGCCCATGAGTACCGGAGCAAAGGGCACTACGAAGGAACAGCAAACCTGGGCCAACGGCGTCGAAAGGTGTTTCTTATCTAACTCGCGGCACGCCAAGCCCCCGGCGTCAGAAGCAATCTTGGTTCCCTGAGACTCTACACGGATGCGGGCGTCGAATCCCTGCTATGACGTGTCCACCGCCAGTTTCTTGACGTCCCCACTTCAAACCCCCCGGGTGACACGGGCAATGCGGGCTGAGGGATGATCGGCTCGGCTGGCCGCGCGCTCAGCCCGGCCCCCCCAAGCATTGAGATGAACTCGCGTCGGTTCATGAGGAAGACCTGGAGCTGGTGATGACTACTGTTCGTCCTCGTACTGATTCAGCAGATACAGCAGTGTGGGCGTCATCCAGTAGCAATTGCGCACGTCGTTGATGGTTCCTTGCTCGACAGTGAGGTCATACGCTCCACGCATAACTTCCAGGAAGTACGGGTCGCCGCTCAACTCGTGCGCCAGGCCGACGCACGGGGCGATGAGGACATTGTAACCTGTCTGCCAACTACCCCTGTGCAGCACGGGGCTGTGAGTGTAGCCCTGGAAGTTGCCCGGATTGCCTGGCTCCATGTTTTCGCAGATCAGTGACTCCATCAGCCCCACCATCATGTCAGCGACCCACAGTTCGCCGCTCTGGCGGTACAACATGTACAGCGGCTCGGCCAACTGTGCGTCCATCCAGGGGACATTGCCCCGGTAGTTGTGGGCACCATGGCTCTGGGCATAGCATCCGCGACGAGGGATGATGAACTGCTTGACGCTGTCGGCGATCTCCAGAGCTGCGTCCAGATAACGCTTGTCTCTCGTCTCATCATAAGCCCAGACTAGGGAGTGCAGTGGCCCCGCATTGTTGCGGACCGACGATTCTCCCTTGCCTGCCCTAGTGCGGACGATGTAGTCGGCCAGCATGAGCGCCGACTCTCGCGCATCCTCGTCCCCGCTCAAGCGCCAGTAGGTCAGCATTCCCCCCGCCGGCCGTAGCATAGCTGACCAGATGCTTAGATTATCGTTATGGTTAGGCGTGTATACGCTGGCATTGGCGCCGCGCTGTTCGTGCGTCCGTAGCGAGTCGTGGAACTGGTCAATGTCCATGTAGTGCCTGGCCGCTTCCTCGCCCCTGTCGAACCAGTTTGCCCCGCCGCCTACTAGATACTCGCCAAACATGCCCCGCATCACGTCGTAGTAGTTGTTGCGGAAGGTTGGGGTGGCGCGAGTGTAGTAGCCATCCCCGAAGTCGCGGATACCGAACAGCAGGCCCATGCTGCTATGCGATGCCTGCGGATATGCCCTGGCCATGTGTTCCGCAATGGGTCCGAAGTCCTCATCATGGGGATATGCGTAGCCGAGGCCCTCGGTGGCGCAGAAGTAACTGGCGTTGAAGAGGCGGAGAGGGCGGAGATGTGTCGTCAAGTGCTCCCGGGCCGAAGGTCAGCCACATTTCGTGTCGCTTGGCCTCGCCGGCCCGGCAGCCATAAGCGGGCATCTCTTTGCTGGCTGCGAAGAGGTCAATGTTTAGGGTGTCGGGCGTCGCCTCTAATGCCGAGGGGAACTGCTGCCAGAAATGACGCAGCGTAGCCGCCATCCAGGTTTCACTGTCGCCCGTTATCAGACAGCCGTCGGCTCTGCCCTCGAACGACTCTACCTCCTCACGCTCTACGGTGTACTGGTCAGCATTGGGGTGCGAAAGCCTGACCGCAGGTGAGTGACCCATCGAGACCCCATCAGCCAGAGCGCACGCAGAGATGCGCTCCGGGTCCAGGTCCAACTCTCCGGTCAGCCGCACAAGCGTGAGGTTAGCGGTCTCGGCCCCCGAGTTGAAGATGCGGTGGGTGATACGAATGGCCGGGACGCCGGCGTAGGCGTCAATCCGGCAGATGAT
>JALGTI010000307.1 GCA_029821455.1 Candidatus Zipacnadia bacterium
CATTCTGGGCCGTTTGCCGCATCCACAATGACGGATCGAACGTCCTGTTCGCCGACGCCCACGTCAAATGGATGAAGCCGGAGGCATACCATAGCAATACAGAAAGGGCGGACGAAAGCGGTAATCCAGTGCCCGCCACACCTGCCATCGTATCCGAGAGCGTATGGCGCAGGTTCTGGGACACCAGCTACCCGGTCAACTAGGATAACACTTCCGCGGCAAGACATCGGGCAGGGGCTGCGTAGCATTCGTGCAAGAAGGTGAACCACTCAAGATCAGCGAAACTGGGCATGTAGCTGTCGTACTGAGGTGATTCGCACAACACACCGCATGGACAGGGCGCCGGTCGGGTTTTATCCCCCATTTCTGAAATACCTGTCTTTGCTGTGTTCGATGGTGCGGGGTTCAGAGACTGAGAATAGTGCTCCGGCGTACGCACTGAGGCCCATCATCTAGTCGAGGAAGTGCGCCCGATGTCCGGCATCATCCGTGTTCTCGCTGATCGTTCGAAGGACGCTACCGGTGCAGAGCAATTCGCCAATCTGCTGCCCTACTCCGAATTCCAGAGCACAGACAACCGCCGGCCGCTCAAGCCCCCCTTGCTGAGCAAGTACAATCTGCTTGCTATCTGTGGGCAGTCAGTCAGGAAGTACAGTCACTTCGAACTGGCAACGATCCGCGAGTTCGTCGAGGCTGGCGGAGGCTTGCTGCTCGCAGCCAGCGCGCCTGTCTTCGAATTCGAAGCTAACCGGCCGGTTGAGAAGATGGCCCAGAACGCTGTCGCCGCGCTGTTTGGTGCAGAGTTCCTATCGGCTGATTGCGAGGGAGCCAAGGCGGACGCATCGCTGCAAGTCGGCTTGCCACAGAAAACTGTGAGGCTGCACAAGCCTCCGGCTCTGGGGAGCGAGGCGGGCCTGGTCATCGGCAGTTGCGGCCCGATTGCACCACCTGAGGGTGCGGAGATATTGGCTTCGCATAAAGGCACGCGCCGGCCGGTCGCGGCCGCCTTCCGCTTCGGGGCCGGCCGCGTGGTCATGGTCGGTAGTTCGCGTTTTGCGAACGAACGAGGCATCTTGTGTGGTGCGCTGGCGCGCTGGCTGGTGCCCCGGCGAACCCGTAAGACCGACAAAAATGGAGAGATAGCCGAGTATATCGGCCGCCGAGGGGACATCAAGCGCGGCGACTACTTCCACGTTACCTATGACCACAGTTGCGCCAACCGGCTAGATGAAACTCTCGACCTACTCGAGAAGGCGAATGCGGTCTGCAAGGCACGCTTCGGCCAGGTCTGGAAGCCTCCCAATCGCATAGCTCTGGCCGAGACGCTGCGGTGTCACTATCCCTGGGGTGGCTACGCAAAGGTGGGTAGCCAGGCGCCCTTGCCATCACGCGCTCGACAGTTGCTGTCTGTGCTGCTTAGCGGCGGCATCGCACGGCGCGGCTTCTACGAATGTCTCTCTGCGGTGTTCAGCTCCACTGCGTGGATGGTTCATAGCCTGCCTGAGCTTCTGCAGGAACTCGGCTTCAGCAATGAAGCCACCCGCTGTAGTCAGCGCGCTGATCGCTGGATTGCGGAGATGGACGAGCATCAGAAGGTGTTCGACCTGGCGCGGAACTATAAGGAGACGCAGGAAAGCTGCCCGCGCGGTCTGTTGTTGGCTCGAGAGTTCGAGGCGGCACACGGTAAGGAAGCCATGAGCAAACTGGCCACAAGCATACCCGAAAAACACGCCTGGAAGCACCTGCCCAGCAATTACGCCTGGCCCAGCGACCGTGGCATCTACTACCTCAGCCTCGCAACCGGGAAGGATCTCTTCCCTTGGTTCGCCGAACAGGGCCTGACCGCCCACCCGCTGCCGATTGTGAAACCAGATGCGAAGAATGCGAAAGCGCGGATGATCAGTTGCCTCAAGAAGGCGCTGCGTGACGAGACCGAATCACTGTCGAGCAGAATGGACGCGGCCAGCGACCTGTGTGCGATGGCGAGCGACAAGAGCTTCGGCAAGGATGACTGGGGAAAACTCTGCCAGGCGCTCAAGCTGGCCAAACAGGGCGATAAGCGGGCGACCAGGGAACTCAGGAAGCTGTTCGCCGAATCCAAGCCGACAGAGATCCGCGCAATTGCCGGAGTTAGCCTGGCGGACCTTGGTGACGCGTCGATGGCCGAGGAACTCATCCCCCTCGCACGCCAGTTCGAGCCCCGCTTCCAACTTGCCGCATGGCATGCGCTGACTAAGGCCGGCAGCGAGCGTGCAGACGAACTATCAATCGAAAAGATCGCAGATGCTGACGGGAATCTGGTGGGCGAGTTGGAGGTGCGCTACGACGGCTACATCGAGATGCACGTTAAGGTAGAGGGCTACAAAGTAAACAACATCTCATCTATGCCAGCCCTGCATCTCTTCACCAAGGATGCCACGATCAACGTTCACGAGGTCAATTGGGTACACACCTCACCATTCTGGCGGCGGCGTGGGCTGTCGCGCTACACGATGGAAAGGACGATGAACCACCCGGCTGCAAAGAAGTGCTCGTGCTCCGAGCTTGGCACCGGCACACGCAATGTCGCGCATAAGCTCTACCGCGACTATGGCTTCATTGATATGGCCGAAGCGTGGGACGAGTGGGCTTGCGAACTGCCGGGCAGTGTGCCGGTACGCCTACCGACGGGCGTGAGTTTCCGTGAGCACGCAGATGGCGATGGTCGGAGGCTTCGGGCTCTGTGGCGGGAGGTGCGGGGCAACACGCTGAACTACAACGGGCTACCCCGTGGCGAGATTGACCCCAGTGAATTTGCCTACCTAGCGGAACGCAAGGACGAGTTGGTCGGCTTCATATCTGCCAATTACGCGGGTGGCGACCATGCCGGCATCACGCGATTCACCGTCAAGGAAGGTGATCAGCACGACGGGATTGCTGACGCACTCTTGCGACTGGCTCACCGAGCGGTAAGTGAGGCTGGTGCGAAGCAAGTACGCTGGTATTCTGCCATTGAAGATGATTGCATTCGCGGCGCCCTGCATCGCGCAGGCTGCGAGCAGAAGCCCACCGGCGGTGTGTGGATGCTGCAAATACGGGACCTCGTACAGTTCGTGCAGGAGATCGCAGCGGTCATTGAAAAGCGGCTGGCCGAATCTGACTTCAAGGGGTGGGCGGGGAAGATTGACCTCCTCGGTAACCGCCTGCGAGGGCGTCTCACTGTGAGCACGGGGCGCGTGAAGGCATCTGCGCCGACTAGCAGGCCTGCTGACATCGTGATGACCTGTGATGATGACACGGCGACCCGCGTAGCCCTTGGCCGCGAGACACCCTTCCAGGCCTATCTGCAAGCGCGCATGGCAATCGAGCCGCGCATGAGCGAGAGCATCACCAAGCTGCTGGAGACTGTGTTTCCCCAGGTGCCCTTATCGTAAAGCAGAACAATGGGCTTCACCGCACCAACGCGCAGGTGGTCATCCGAAGAAGAGAGGTCCTGATAAATGCTCAACTGCATAGACTTCCACACGCACATCTTTCCGGAGCACGTGGCCGCGAAGGCACTGGATGCCCTGATACAGGCCTATGGGGCGCAGCCGCAGGGCCCGGCCACTGTC
>JALGTI010000021.1 GCA_029821455.1 Candidatus Zipacnadia bacterium
TCACGGCTGCCGCGACTTCATCCAGGTCCGGCTGGAAGTCATTAGCCCCTGTGGTCATGATGATCTTCGCAGTGCCGCCACACAGTTCGATTTGGGAGGGATAGCTGACCCAGTACGGCGCGAACACTAGCACTTCGTCACCCGGATTAACCAGGGCCTCCCAGATGTTCATCAGCGCGTGCTTGCCGCCATTGCTCACACAGACCTGTGTCGGCTGATATTCGACCCCGAGGTCGGCGAGGGTCTTCTGGCAGATGGCGGCCTTTAGTTCCGGTATGCCGGAAGCGGGGGTGTACTTGGTCTTCCCGTCGGCAATTGCTTTGCAAGCCGCCTCGCAGATGTTCTCAGGAGTGGGGAAGTCCGGCTCCCCGACCGCAAACGACAGAACATCCTTCCCCGCAGCCTTCAGTTCCTTGGCCTTGGTGGCCATTGCGATGGTGGCTGAGGGCTTGATGTTGTGGGCGCGCTGTGACAGCTCGATCATAGTATGACCTCCCAATACGTAGCACGAGCGTCCCGCTCGTCGAAAATGCTATTCATCGGCGAGACGCCGATGCTACAAGTCCACCAGAACCGGCTGGGGTAACTCCCAGCGCAGTCGCCGCAACTCGTCGTGGGCGTGTTCGTTCCCCGGATCCAGCGCCAGGGCCTTCTCCAACTCCCGCCGCGCTTCGGCAATTCGCCCCTGTCTGGCGTATGCGGTCCCCAGATGGTAGTGTAACTCAGGGTCTTCCCGAGGGTGCATCAGCCTCACGGCCCGCTCGAGATAGAAGGAGGCTTGCTGATAGTCGCCGAGCCGATAATAGACCCAACCGAGGCTGTCAATGAAGGCTGGCTCCAACGGCTGGATTCCCACGGCCTGTTCGGTGTAGTGCTTGGCCCGCTCCAGCCGCAGGTCGGCTAGCGCGTAGAAATAGCCAACGTCGTTGAGGGCAGTTGCGTACAACTGCAGCCCGGCCACCCCAGCGTGGCGCTGCTCGTAGGCGGCTCTAACCACCTGCTCGAGAAGCCACTCCCCCTGCTCCACCTGCCCTGTCATCAAGTAGCACATCCCCAATTGCTTGGTTCGTCGAATGCCCGTCAATTGTTGCAAACGAAGCAGCACCGGCACTGCCTCAGCATAGGCCTCTGCCCTTACGAAGACCTCCGCTGCCGTTTCCAACACATAGCTATGGGCCGGGGCGAGAGTCACGGCTCTTCTTGCGCTGGTGATCGCGCCCTGGCGGTCCAATGGGGGAGAGGTGCTGGCCCGTCGCGCTTGCTTGACATAGCGAATGGCGACGAAGTCAGTACGCATCCGGTTCAGCGGTTCAATGTTGAGCGCCGCTGCTACCATCACACCGGCCACCGCTGCAAACCAGCCCACGACTATGACCCTCATAACTATTGAGGGCTTACGGGCTGAGGGCCGCTGCGCGGGCGCGCTATTCGTCTGTGGGTCTGAATGCCACCAGTTCATTGTGTTCCAGGCCGATATACAGGGTCTCCTCGGCAATGGTTGGCGAGGAGTAGATGCCGTAAGCAGTTGGATAGGACCACAGGATTTCGCCATCTTCGAGAGCCAAGGCGTAGAGGCTGCCATCCTTGGACCCGACATATACCACGTCGGCAGCAATGGCCGGCGACGAGAGCACCTCCTCCTCGGCATCGGCGCGCCAGATCACCTGGCCGTTCTCGCGGGAGACGCAGAAAATCCCGCCGTTGATTCCCCCTACCACCAGGCGGTCGCCGGCGATGGCCGGCGAGGAGCGAACCTGGGTGCCCAACTCCGCGCACCAATTCACCGAACCGGCATTGAGGTCTATGGCATACAGGCAGTAGTCATCCGATCCACAGTAGACTACCTCGTCAGCAACAGCCGCTGAGCAGGACACAGGGCCATCAGTGGCCACCTGCCAGATGAGGCTGCCGGTGGTGGCGTGCACGGCGCAGATATTGCTGTCCCACGAGCCGACAATCACGCTCCCGTCCGCCACCACCGGAGCGCCGGAGACCTCCTCGGCCATCTGGTGCTCCCACTGCTTCTCCCCGCTTTGGGCATCAAAGCAATATACGGTGCCGCTGCGGCACCCAATCCAGACGCGTCCATCTGCAACTGTGCACGATGACCGCGTCTCGCTTTTCAGGGTTTGCGTCCATCGCCTTGCCCCGCTGTTGGCGTCGACCGCATACAACCGCCGGTCATACGAGCCGACAAACACCAGCCCTTCGCCAACAGCCGGCGTCGCCTCGATTCTGTCACCCGTTTTCAGCGTCCACAGGAGGCTGCCACGGGCGCTGGCCAGGGCGTAGAGGGTCCCGTCACGCGAGCCGAAGTAGACTACGCTATCACTGACTACGGCCGACCCCATCAGCGTGCCGTCAGTCCGATAGCCCCAGGCTTTCTTCAGTGGTGGTGGCAGAGCCTGCGGTGTAGCCCCCGTATGGGTGGCGGTGCGCCTGAACATCTCCCACCTATCTCCACCACTGGACGCCCGCTTGCGGCGAGTAGCAATCTGTTCCAGCGCCTGGCCGATCAACTCCGCCCCATATTCATCGGCCCCCTGCAGCGCCCGGTTCAGTGCCTGCTCGGCCCTGTCGAATTGACGCCACTCCGACAGTGCCAGCCCCAGCGCATACTCCAGGCGAGCTGAGGGCGCGGCAATCGCTAGCCTCTCTAACTGATCTAGCAGCTCGTGGCTGTCTACCAAGTGACCCATCAGGTATGCCAGCGTCCACGGCGCCCGTTCGCCCTGCCGGATGAGGCGGTCAAGGACCTCTCGCCCTATCTGCTTGTCGGTCACTTCGCTGAGGACCTCTGTCACCACATCCCGGCATTGCTGCTGGCCATCTTCAAGCGCGTCCAACAGATGTGGAATGTGCCTGCGGGGGGCGATCTTTCCTAGGGCAAATGCAGCATCGGCCTTCTCCACCGGCCCTGCGCCCTTCAACGCGGCAATCAGCTCCCGCTCCATCCCCCGCAATAGCCGGCGCGCCTTCTGTTGGATCGCGCTGCTGCTATCCCGCAGCCCGGCCACCAGTTGCGGCATCAAGACTGGATTGGCGGGCTCGGGCAGGTAGTTATAGGCAGTCTGCCGCACACGGGGATTGCTGTCGGTCATCATCTGGCTCAGCAGGCGGCCGCGAGCCCGGCCCAACTCCGGCAGTCTGCTCATCCATTGCCTTACGTCAGTCTGGCTGGCTGCCGCGCTGGGGATGATCATCTCCAGCGCGGCCGGGGAGATACTCAGGTGCTGACGCTGCTCACCCACGATCCGAAGGGTCTCAGCATCCATCAGCAATCCGAACTTCTCGTAGTTGTTAAGCTCCCGCGTCAGTAGGTCCTGGACGTCCTTGAGCTTGAGTTCATCATCCGACAGCCACCCCCCAATATCCTCGGCCAGGTATTCATGCACCAACTCATAGTTGCGCTTGCGGTCCTTGTCTACACCTCGCAGGAGCCTGAAATCAACCATACGTGCCAGCACCCGCTCAACTGACTCCTCGTCCATCGCCAGCTCCGCGGCTATCCGCTCCAGAGGGCGGGCGGCCTTCAATTCCGATGAGGTGGCCATATGCTTCAGAATCGTCCGCGCCACTCGGCGCTCCGGTAGGGGAAATTGCCCCAGAGCGTAGTTGAGGTATTGTGACAGAATCCTCTGGGTACCTCCCAGCCGGTCATAGTGCCGCTCGGTGATGACATGGCTGCCTGGAGTCAGCGACTCGTAGAGCCGGTCGCAGACTATCTGCAACTGGGTCGGCTCGACACCCTCGCGCGAGAGGTCCTCGACCATGCGCTCCACCAGGTCAGGCTCAACGCGAATGCCGAAGTTCATTGCGGGCTTGACGATGGCGCTCTCGGCCTGTTCGCGGGTCAGCTTCCTCAGCCTGTACATCTGCTGCATAATAGTGGGGAGATGGTCCTGCAGCTCGTACAGTTCGCCGACGAAGTCCTCGCGGATGCTTAGTAGGATGCTCATCTGGCCATCGCTCGTGTCGAGACATCCGGTAATCTCGTCGACGAAACGCTCCTTGACCAGCGTGCCGAGCTTGACGAAGAATTCCTCGAACTGATCCAGAATCACCAGAACTCGATGGCCGGTCGTCTCGGCTATTGACTGAAGAAGCTCACTCAGGGCTACTTGTCCTCGGGCGCTTTCTGCATTGAAGCCGGCCTCCTCGGCCGCCTCCACGGCCGCCTCGCGGATGCTGTCGAGTGGGTCATCCTCACACAATGCATACACAGGCAGCCAGGGGCGCTGATCTTGTTCCACCTCCTTGGCTTTCCTGCCTAGCTCCACCATCACCCCGGCTCGCAGTAGCGACGTCTTGCCAATCCCTGAGCGGCCAAAGAGCACCACCAGAGGATGGTCTTCGATCATCGTCAGCAGGGCCTCGACATCATCCTCACGGCCGAAGAAGAACTGGGCGTCAGTGACGTCGAAGTAGTCCAGAAACCTGTATGGCCCGCCGCGCAGGACCGTCAGGTCGCGCCTGCGCCGCCGGTGGTCACGGTCGCGCTGGCGGTAGAGCCGGTTGTGCAGGTTGGCCATAAACTCGTTGAAGGTGCCTGGCTCGCGCGCCAGGAGGTGCCGCGCTGAGTGCCGCGCCTCCAGCAGGTCGGTGACCTCCGGCTGCAACTGATGGTACTGGATGCTGGCTGGGCTCTCGAGCTTGAGTTCCTCGTAAAGCTCCCGATCCTTCATCGGGACTATCGAGTTGACCCAGAACGCCTTCGCACCGTCGCGGGGGACACACTCGATGAAGGGTTTGTCGCGGTTGACATAGGCGGCGAAGATAGATAGCACCTTGAAGCTATCCGCGATAACGTCGCGGATACTGCGGACAGTCGCGGCAATCTCGTCCTCAGTCAGCGGTAAGAACTTGCTGTTCAGGTCGCCCCCGCACTTGATGATGGCCACCCGTGTGGACTCCCGCAGATCCATCGTGAACGAGCTTGGCGGATCAACCCCGGCTACCAGGAGGTGGTAGTCCTTATCGCGTTCCAGATGCTGGGTACTGAGGGCGGTCTCCAGCATGTCATCCGGCCCCATCGTGTAGATGGCTGGGAAGTAGCCGTCCTTGATCAGACTGGCCAGCCGCATATAGCCCTCAGCGGGCCGAACGCTTTCCAGGCGCTCCCTGAGCAGCCGGCAGCGCTCGGTGTGGTCAGGCACCTCACCGGCAAAGTGCCGCAGCGCCTCGCGTCCGCGGCGCTCTATTGGCAGACCCTCGAACCGGCCCACGTTGTGGTCCAGGGCGATCTGCTCCAGCAGCCCGGCCACGGTTGTGTCTGCGACCAGGCGCACGCCGCTGCCTATAAACAGCACGTGCTGGCCCCGCCGGTGACGCCTACTTTTCACATAATCAGCGATCGCGCTTAACATTGCTTATGTCTCACCCGGGCCGCTAGGCAGCCCTTACAGATGGTGCCACTCTCACACCCGCCTGTCCGGGCTTGCAGAGTGGCACATAATATCAATGGTATCTGACGCTGAAGGCTCAGGGATTGTTTGGTGGGCCCGGCTGGATTCGAACCAGCGACCCATCGGTTATGAGCCGACTGCTCTGCCACTGAGCTACGGGCCCCTGATCCTCTGCCATCTGCGGCATATTATATCGCAGAGGGACGCAGGTTGCAAGACGGCAGACACAAGGCAGGGCACATCGAGTTGAGATGCGAAATGCCTACAGAGATCACCTAACCCCCCAGCCCCCTTCCGTGGAGGGAAGGGGAGCAACGGGCAAATAACGGGGATTTCCCCTTCCTTTAGGAAGGGGGTCAGGGGGTAGGTTCCATTAATCCTTCAGCAACGGCAGTTGCACCGGCTCGCCGTTGTTCTCCGCTGACATGTCTATGGCGAGGCAGACCTCGTGGGTCTTGACCGCATCCTCCACGTTCACATCGGACTCTTCATCATTCAGCACGCAGTCAATGAAGTGATTGACCTCGCCCTCGAATGGATGGTGCTCCACAGCGCCGCTGTCAGGCAGGATGCAGGGGACCTCCGCCCACGAGCTCTGCTCCGGCAACAGCTTCGTTGACCACAGCAAATTGTCGCGGATGGCGCCCTCGGTGCCCATTATGTCAATGTTGAACTGATATGGCATCACGCAGTCGTAGCTGGCCGACAGCTTGCCGATGGCTCCGCTCTCGTACAGCACCGAGGCCACGGCGGTGGCCGGCCATTCGTAGCGTTCATCCCAGCCGCCGGCGTATCCCGACACCCGCTTGACCTCCTCACCGGTGAGCCAGCGCGCACCGTCAATAGCGTGGCAGCCGGCGGCCAGGAATACTGAGGCCCCGCTGTCCTTGCGTGTGGCCCACTCAAAGCCGCTGTACCAGTCGCTGACCCCATGCCAGTAGTCAACCTCAACATAGAACAGCCTGCCGATGGCATTTGCCTGGAGCAACGCGCGGGTGTTGATGAATGAGGGGTTCCAGTGCAGCACAAAGCTGACGACGGTCTTGACGCCAGATTCACGCACCGCGTCGCGCAGCTCCTTGACCCCGTCCAGCGTGATGGCCATTGGCTTCTCCATAATGAAGTGCTTGCCCGCCTCGCAGGCCTTGACGCCCTCCTCAACGTGGAGATGGTTGGGTGTGCAGATGGAGAGGCACTGCACCCGGTCATCGGCCATCAGGTCATCGTAGTTGGTGTAGATTGCCAGCTTATCGGGGTCGAGGCCGGCCAGTCCTGCCTTCTCGCGGGCGCTGGACTCCTTGCGGCTGGACACGGCTACAACTTCACAATGCGGATTCTGGTTGTAGGCCCGGAGGTGTTCAGTTGACACCCACCCGGCCCCGTGAATCGCACAACCCAGCTTCTCTTCGCTCATCAGTATCACCTCTTGAGTGGTATCGTTGTCGGTCTTTCCTATGCTTGTAATCTTGTTGCGACGCTTCTGCCGGCCAGCAGGCCGGAGGCGGAGGCCTGCATCAGACCTCTCGTCAGGCCAGCACCATCGCCACAGGCATACAGACCCGGAAGTTCGGTCTCCAAACTCTCGCTCAGCTTCAGGCGCGATGAATAGAGCTTGACCTCCACACCATACAGCAGCGTGTGGTCGGCCCCGACGCCTGGCGCTAACCTGTCTATTGCATCTATCATCTCCAGCAGCGCGGAGAGGTGGCGGTAGGGGAGGGCATAGCTGAGGTCCCCCGGTGTCGCTGACTTGAGTGTTGGCTCAACGATACTGTGGCTGAGGCGGCTGGGGGTGCTGCGGCGGCCGCGGCGCAGGTCGCCCAGGCGCTGCACCAGCACCCCGTCACCGAGCAGGTTAGCCAGGTGGGCGATGTGCTGCCCATAGCTGATGGGGTCATCAAATGGCTCGGTGAAGCGGCTGGAAACCAGCACCGCGAAGTTGGTATTCTCGGCGGTTGGCTCTGCATAGCTATGCCCGTTGACCGTAAGCATATCCCCGTGCCGGACGGTTACTACCTCGCCCCCCGGACAAACGCAGAAGGTCCGCACCAGGTTGTCGAAGCTGCGGGCCCAGTACAGCAGCTTGAATTCGTAGAGACTATCGGTCAGTTCCGCGACCACGGCGGCGGGAACCTCAACCCGCACTCCCAGGTCAACGGGCCCGGGCTCTATTTGCAGGTCGAGGCGCGCAGCCTCTGCGCGGAGCCACGCCGCTCCGCCGCGCCCCGGAGCGACGATTACCGCTGAGCTTTCCAGCCGCGTCCCATCCGCCAATTCCACACCCGCAGCGCGGCTGTCGTCCACCAAGATGCGCACAGCCGCGTTTTGCAGGATTAGCTCAACGCAGCCCGCTAGCTCCTGGCGCATTGCCTCCAGCACTGCAGCGGTGCGATCAGTGCCTATGTGGCGCAGGGGGACACTGACCAGCTTAAGCCCGCAGAGTGTCGCGCGCCTGCGCAGGTCAGCAAATAACTGCTCGGCGGGGCTATACAGCTTCTGGGGCGCTCCACAGTCCAGCCAGATGTGGTCGGCCTCCGCCAGCAGCGACTCAGCCTGATCATCACCGAGCAGTTCGGCCAGGTGTCCCCCGACCTGGGATGTGATGGTCAGCTTTCCATCGCAGAACGCCCCGGCGCCGCCAAAACCTTCGAGCAGCGGATTGTGATCCGGGGGAGCCTCGGTCTCGCCCCGGCGGACAGCCAGGCGGGCAGGCAGGTCCTGGCCCCGCTCGACGACAGCCACCCGCAAGCGCGCTCTCTTTGCCAACTCCAGAGCAGCGAAGATTCCAGCGGGGCCGGCTCCGACTACAATAGCATCGAATCTGTCCATACAATACGCCTCCAGTTGGCCCTGATCACCGTAGCCCCAGTGGAATCCACCAATTGGAAGTTTCTCTGGATCTCACGCGTTCCCTCTTGGTCCGGGGCAAACAGCCAAGACTAATCACAGATACCAGTGTCTAAAATGGCGTTGAAATCTGCCAACAAGCATTAGGTAACGCTTGACGTACGATGCTATCCGTTGTAGTATACTACATCGAGTGTGCGGTGTAGGGGAGGATGGCTTAGACCCTTTGCTGTTAAGGAGTTGACTGCACAATGTACGTACGCATCGCCGTGGTCGCAATTGGACTCTTGGCCCTAACCTCTGTTGCTGCTCTCGCTCAGGGCTTCCCGACTGGCGTATGGGAGCAGCCGGGGCCTGAAATGGCCTCTGTAGCTTCCTGGTATGGCAGCACCGGCCTGATCATAACGCCGACTGCGCTGACCCTCCCGGCCCACAAGCTGCAGGGTGGCTTGCATAGTATGGAATTCGACGTTGAGCCTCAACGAGCTTGGAACGTCAATGTTGGGGTGACCCGCAACCTGGAGGTAGGCGGAGCACGCATCACGAACGTGCCTGCTCGGCCCCCGTTTAGCGGGTACCAAGATGAGACCATTTTCAATGCCAAGTACAAGCTGGACCTGGGGCGCTGGACCGGCATTGGGGCCCTGACGCCCGTGGTTGCGGTCGGTGCGTGGGACTTCACCGATGAGATTAACCGCGCCCTCTACGTGGTCGTGAGCAAGGAATTGGAATTACCCGGCCCGCGGCAGGCGCGCGTCGCTGCCCACATTGGCTTCGGGAAGAACGAGCTCGAGGTGGGCCCACTCGATGGCGTGTTCGGGGGGATTGAACTGGTCCCAATGCCTCACGCTCTGGTTCAGATTGAATACGACGCAGATGACATAAACGCGTGCGGACGATACTTCGTGGCGGATGTGCTTGCACTTGACGTGGGAGTAGTGGATTCGGACTTCGCTTGGGGGGTAACATTGGCAACCCCATTTTAGCTGGGGTCTGCAGTCCCCTCCCGCGCCGCTGCAAGCGTGCCACCTGACAAAGGGGGGAGGAATTGACAGGTTGATGCCTTTGCTGGCCTGGGACAGGCGAGCAGAGGCAGTGGCAGTATCAAACACTACAGTCTAGTTGCAGCACTAGACGGGAGGACAGACAGATGAAACTGTATGGTAGTGCAATCTGCGTTGTACTGCTGTTGGCGGTGGCCTCTGTAGGCTCTGCCAGCGAGTTGGGGTTTTCGGCGCGGTCAGCGGGTATGGGGGGGACCGGCATAGCCGATACCCAGGATGCGGGCAGCACCTTCTACAACCCGGCGGGCCTGCCCTGGCTCCAAGCGCCCCCGGCTCCGGACAGTATGTGGGGCGTGCAGGGTCTGGGCGTCTGGGAAACAGGCAGTGACTGGGGGTTCAAAGCTGCGGCCGTTGCGGGTGCAAATCCGGACAGTGGATGGGGGCTTGGTGCCTTCTACGCCGACGACGACTGGGACAATTGGTGGGGATTAGGCGCTGGCAAGAAGTTCGGCGAGACGTGGAGCCTTGGCGCTGGCATGCTTAAGGAGGATGAGACAGTCTTCAACGCCGGTCTCATCTACCAGCTGGCTCTGCCGAATCCCGGTGTAATTAGCCTGGGCCTGTTCGTCATGGACATCACTGACGAGTGGGGTGGGCCGATCTACAACGTTGGGGCCTGCATGCCGCTTGGCGAGACCGCTCGACTGGCGGTTGATGTCTGGGATCTCACCGACGAGTGGGACACCACGGTTAACGTCGGCGCCGAGGCAATAGTGGCGCCCGACTGGTGTGTCAGGGCTGGCTCCATGGACGGCGACATGACCTTCGGGGCCGGCTACCAGGGCGACGGCTGGACGCTGGATGCCGCATACGTGGACTGGGACTATGGTGATGCCTCGATCCTGATCGGTGGCACCATCGCCTTGCAGTAGACCGTCCAACGACACCGTAAGGGCCCCGCTGGGACAGTGGGGCCCTTTTTTCTATCCTTCATAATGGATCCACTCAACAGCATGTTACCAAGGAGGTGATAATGGCCTGCTTCACGAAACAAAGATGTTACTGTGGCCTTGAATTGATTCTGGGACATATTCTTGAAAGCCTGCAGAGTATGCAACTCTGAAGCGAGGGATGAAAATGTCGAATGATCGCTTGTACTTGATGGGTACGTATGACTGCGAGCCCCTGAAGGCGAAGTCGCCCCAATGCGGTGGACCCGAAACCTGGCAGGAGAGCGAGGAGAAAGTGCTCGAAATCACGCAGATCTACCGCGAACATGGCCTGCTGGAGGCGCTCAGCTTCCACCTGACACCCTCAGCCGCCAAGGCTCAGCCGGAGTTATACAAGGGGCTGCACCACGAGGGCATCTATATGGGGATACAGCCCAACATCCCCGGCTTCCGCTTTCCGCAGTATGATCGCGACCTGGGCCTGTACAATGCTGACGAGCAGCGGGAGATCATCCGCCTCTGCAAGGAGGATTTCGAGGAAGCTCTGGGCTTTTCTACCATCACCTACACGACTTGCTGCGGCTCCCGCAGCGACGCGACCGCCTCCATCCTGGTGGAGATGGGCTACAAAGTCTACCGCCCGCCGGGCCCGGGCCGGCTTGACAAGGCCAGGCGGGACAAAATAACGGTGGGACTGTTTCCATTTCCCTACAAGGCCAGTGCCCAGCATCGCTGCCTGGCCGGCGACCTTGACCTGCTGTGCATTCCGACCACTGTTGATCTGACTGGCAAGTACAAGCGCAGCGAGTGGGCCCCGAATGACCTGCGGGCGGAAAACCCGGTCTCTGAGGAGACTCAACAGATGTACCGGGACATCATAGACAGTAATATAGAGTTGGGGCTGCTCATGGGTGTTCCACTCAATAACATCCAAATCGTGGGCCATAACACGGCTCACTGCGTGGGTGAAAACATAGCGTATGCGCTCGATTACGTGCGTGAGGCCGCCGAGAAGTTTGACCTGGAGCTGGTGCCCATCAGCCCGGCCGGAATCCGCGAGGAAGCGGAGCGCGCCGGCTGGATTTGAAGCTACTGACTGATGGAGCCAGGTTACGCACGGTACGGGCAAGCTGGAAGCTTGCTCTACCCGGATACATTTCTTGGTGTTCTTAGACAAAGCTTGGTAATGGACTGCCTGAGAAAGCTTCTGTCAGGAGGCAATAACCTGATGTCGAGTCCAAGGGAAGCCGTTCTTACTGACAGCCCGTCTCTGGCCCGTTCGCGGGTCTGGCTACGGATACTGGCAGCGGTAGGGTTTACGGCGGCTCTGGCCATCAGCGCTCACATTCGCATTCCCCTGCCCTTCACTCCGGTCCCGATCACCTTGCAGACGCTGTTTGTCCTGCTTGCTGGGGTCGCCTTGGGGTGGCGATGGGCCGCTGCCAGCGTGGGCCTCTATCTTGTGCTTGGCGCGGCCGGCCTGCCGGTGACAACGGCCGGCACGCTGACCGGGGTCACCGCCGGCTACCTGGTTGGGTTCTTCTTTGCTGCTGTAATCGTGGGTCTCATCGCGCGAGCAGACAGTTCCATCTGGCGCATCGCGCTGGCGATGGCAGCCGGGACAGTAATCATCTATGTCTGTGGCGCTGGTTGGCTTGCGATCCTCAAAGGGATGGTGTGCAAGGGGACACTGTGTATGGGTGTTGCTCCCTTCCTGGCCGGCGACGTGCTCAAGCTTGCGGTGGCCGCCGGGCTCGCACGAGCCGGTCGGCCGGTGTGGCGAAGATTAGCGGAGAATAGCGCGACCCTTCGAGACTAGCCCCCACAGGGCCTGGAGAGAATCGAGTGGATTGCCGAAATTGTGGATGACAACTGGGCTGGATTGTGATAAAATATAAAAACAAGCTAGATACTTTTGCAGACAGGTGAAACAGTGATGGGCGCTCTGTATTCTGAACAGGTACTCGACCATTTCCGCAATCCCCGCAATATGGGCGAGATTGAGGACGCTGACGGTGTTGGCGATGTCGGCAACCCTCAGTGCGGAGATATGATGCGTATAACAATCAAGGTTGACGAAGGCGGGGAGACCATCAGCGATATAGCGTTCAAGACCTTCGGCTGTGGGGCCGCTATCGCCTCCAGTTCGATTGTCACTGAACTGGTCAAGGGCAAGACCCTGACGGAAGCCCTGGCAGTCAGCAACAAGACAGTGGTCGAGGAACTGGGGGGCCTGCCACCGGTCAAGCTGCACTGCTCCGTGCTGGCTGAGCAGGGAATTGTGGCGGCCATTCAGGATTACTATTGCAAGCACCCAGAGAGAACGCCACCGCCCGAGCTAGCGAGCAAAGCAAAGCATCTCAACAAAGTTGACCCGCATGCGTGGCCAGAACAGGAAATCTAGGCTGATAGAATCTCTGCAACTGCATTGGGCAGCCCGTGGCGGGCTGCCCGTTTGTATTTCAGCGGCTATTTGCCCTGATTGAGGAGGAATAGAGCTGTTCGCGTGGAACAGAGCAAATAGAAGCGCAAGCGCAGCCCGGGAAAGGGTGAAAGCTTATGGATGATCTCAAACTCTCCACCGGTCTATGGGTACTGGGCAAGTGTGGCGACCGCTTTCTGCTAGATGGCTATGGGCCCGATGTGCCCCTCGAAGAGCAGCTCAGGATAGCCGCCAGCATTGACGGGGTCACGGGTGTTGAGTGCCACGGCTCGGACTTCGATGATTTCGAGGTGAGCCGTTATCAGGACTTATGTGGCGAATTGGGCCTATGCACCACGAATGTCAACACGAACGTGTGGGGCTACCGTAAGTTTGGGAAGGGCGCGTTCACTCATCGGGACCCGAAGATTCGGCAGCAGGCAATTGATGAGGGCTTTCGCTCCTGCGAGATCGCCCGTCAGATCGACTGCCCCAGTGTGGCGCTGTGGTTGGGCGCAGATGGGTTTGATTACCCGTTCCAACTGGATTACCCCAGGCACTGGGAATTGCTGATTGACGGCATCCGTCAGGTGGCTGAGGAGGCTGCCCCGGACCTGAAAGTGGGCGTGGAGTACAAGCTTAAGGAACCCCGCACCCACATGAGCATATCCAATGTCGGCATCACGGCAATGGTGCTCAATGAGGTGGGGATGGAGAATGTGGGCGGGACAATTGACTTCGGCCACAGCCTGATGAGCCAGGAAAACCCGGCCGAAGCCGTCTGCCTGCTCCAGCGCCAGGGCAAGCTGTTCAATGTCCACTTCAACGATGCCTGGGGCCACTGGGATGACGATATGATTGTGGGCACGGTCAACTTTTGGATTACGCTGGAGTTCGTGTACTACTGCAAGCGGCTGGAGTACGACGGCTGGTTCGGGCTGGATATGTTTCCGTATCGGGAGGATGCCAAGGCGGCCGCACAGATGGCGATTGACAATCTGCGCGCGATGTGGGTAATGCTGGACAAGATTGATCCAGCGGAACTTGAAGCCGCCCAGGAGACGATGGGAGCCATAGAGACACAGAAGGTGATCAGGAAGGTAATCTTTGAGTGATATAGTATGCCGGTCGGCTTGCGAGCCCTGCAATCAATGGACTGAATTGCGGCGTCGGATTTGGAAGTGCCGATCCCACCCGGAGGGACGGTGAGGGATATGGGAGTCTCGGTACTGCTGGTCAATCCTAACCAGATGAAGCCGGCCATCGCGCCGCTGGGCCTGGAGTATCTGGCCGAGGCACTGGACATCCACGGCCTTGGTGTCGAGGTGCTGGATCTGTGCTTCGAGCCTGATGCGCAGAAGGCTCTGGCCTCGGCAGTGGACGGGGGAGAGTTCGGTTTGGTGGGTATCACGGTGCGCAACACCGATGACTGCTACCTGGCAACCCAGCAGTCGTTCATCCCCCACATTACGGAAGTGGTCGGCTGGGTACGCGAGTACACCAATGCGCCTGTGGTGTTGGGCGGTTCGGGCTTCTCGGTCTCTCCCAGCGGCATTCTGCGCCGCACCGGGGCGGATTTCGGCGTCGTCGGTGACGGCGAAATCCCCCTCGTACGTCTGGCCAATTGCGTTGCCGAAGACGCCGTGACCGACGAGTATTGTGCGCAAAATCCAGGACTGGCGATGCGGCGGAACGGGACCGTCATCATCAATCCCCCGACCTGGGAAAGCTTCGGTCAGCTCCCCCTGCGGCGGCGCTGGCTGGATAACAAGCGCTACTTCGCCGAAGGTGGACAGGCTGGCATCGAGACTAAGCGGGGCTGCCCCCGAAAGTGTATCTACTGCGGCGACCGCCACTCCAAGGGCAGGGATGTACGCACGCGACCGGCCATCGCGGCTGCCCGTGAGATAATGACGCTACTGGAGCAGGGCATTGACTACCTGCACACCTGTGACAGTGAGTTCAACATTCCCGGCTACCACGCGGAGGCGGTCTCGCGGGAGTTGATTCGCCTGGGTCTGGCGGACAACCTTCACTGGTACGCTTACTGCACCCCGCGCCCGTTTACGGCGAAAATGGCACAAGCGATGGCTCAGGCAGGCTGCGTCGGTATCAACTTCGGCGCTGACAATGGTGACGAGCGAATACTGCAGCGGCTGGGCCGGTGGCACCGGCCGGACGACATCCGCAACGCAGCGAAGCTGTGCAAAGACAACGGCATCGCCTGTATGTTTGACTTGCTGCTGGGCGGGCCGGGCGAAACTGAAGAATCGGTGCGTGCAACGATTGAGCTGATGAAGGAGCTGGAGCCGGATTGTGTAGGCGTGGCAGTGGGTATCCGCATCTATCCGGGCACACCGATGGAGCGTATTGTGCGCAGGGAAGGATATACCTCGGCCAACCCCAACCTGCGCGGGCAGCTGGAAGATAATGATGACATGGTGATGCCGGTCTTCTACCTGACTGCAGAATTAGGGGATGGCATTTTCGAGCTACTCAAGGACCTTATCGGCGATGACCGCCGCTTTTTCTTCGGTGGTGCACCAGATGAATCCGTTGACTATAACTACAGCGACCACCAGCCGCTGGTGGAGGCCATAAGAGATGGCGCACGAGGGGCATATTGGGACATACTGCGTAAGATGAATGCTTGAATCGGCAAACAATGTGATAGGGAAGCTGTACGGAAATGAAAGATGTTGCCTCTGAAGTGGACAACCGCGGCATAACGATAGATAGGGTTGGGGTGCGTGATATCCACCTGCCGGTGATGATTCGGGAGAAAGAGGGGGGAATGGCGCGGGTGGTGGGGTGCTTTGACGCCAGTGTCGAATTGCCTTATCATTATCGCGGCACCCACATGAGCCGCTTTGTCGAGGTACTGTCGGCTTGGAGCAAGCGGGCAGTGTCTATGGTGGAGATCGGAGCGATGCTGCGGCAGATGCAGGAGACATTCGACGCCGGTGCCTCGCGCCTGGAATTGACCTTCAAGTATTTTCTGACCAAATATGCCCCGGCGACGGGGATCGAGTGCCAGCTCGACTATGACTGCAGCTTTGAGGGAGAGATGCGCGGGGACGAGTATCAGTTTACCCTGAGCGTGGTCGTCCCTATCCTCACCCTCTGTCCGTGCTCCAAGGAGATCTCCGACCGGGGTGCCCATAGCCAGCGGGCCAATCTGCGGGTGCGCCTGCGGGCTGAGCCCGGCGTGATCATCTGGCTGGAAGACCTCGTCCCGCTGTTGGAGGCCCAGGGCAGCTACGAGCTGTTTCCGATGCTCAAGCGCGCCGACGAGAAAGTCGTTACCGAAGGGGCTTACGACAATCCCAAGTTCGTGGAGGACGTGGTGCGCGACACCGTTCTGGCCCTTGGGAAGGTAGACGGCGTCACCTGGTTTAGCGTAGAATGTCAGAGTCTGGAGTCCATCCATAATCATATTGCTTATGCCTATGCGGAGAGCAACTGACTATGCTTGAGATCTTGATACCCCTGGCTGTTGTGGGCCTGGGGATAGCGCTGCTGTACTACGGCCACAGGCTCTGGCTGGGATTGGCCACCAGGCCCGGTTTAACTCAGCCAAGCAAACCAGAACCGCAGCTTGAGTCTTTCATAGTTGAGCGTGGGGTTGCCCCTGATGAGTTGGTCTATTTGTTCAGCCATCGCTTCAGCATACCAGGCCAGAAGGCGCGACCGACGGAAGGTCGGCACAACAAGATCATCGCGCCCCTCACCGATGAGAAGATTGATGCCCAACACCTGGCCAATCAGATGCTGTATGCAACGTTCACGGAACTCCATCGCCAGGGCTGTGTGGACATCCGCATCGTGCAGCGAGACCCCACCTTTATGCCACCGTTCCCCCAGAAGTGCTGGGAGTTGGAGTTGCGTCGCTGCGGGAGGCTGCCTGGGTCCCCGATCTGTGATTGCATGCAAGTGACCTTTGAGCTGTTGGAGAAGAAGCAGCGCAACCGTGTCAAGGCTCGCGCCGGAGATAATGACACTGAACCATCTGCTGAGGATTTGTACGTGCCACTGGACGACCTGCTTGACCGCGCCCTGCGGGTGATGCGCCAGGAGTTGACCTTCTGGGAGAAGAAGGGCGTGTACGGTGACCTGAGCAATTACGTCGCCTCGGCGCTGGTGGCCACAGGCTATCTGGAGGATGTCACTGAGGACACGTGGTTGGACAAGGTGCGCCCCCGCCGGCTGACGGCTAACCGCCAGCGGATTGAGGCAGTGGAGAAGGAGGCAGAGCGGCTGGCCGCCCGCATGGCTGACTTCCGCCGTCGCTATGGCTCTGAAGAGGCCCAGGAGGAGGACCAGCCAGGCGGCCCGGTCCACGGCAATGTCTGCCCTCAGGCTATGACCGGCGGCGAGGACCCTTCAGGGCTGCCGCTGGACGACTGCTTGCGCGTCAGCATCTATGAGGCGCTGGTTTCCCTGCGCCAGCTAGAACCCAGCGGAGGGGTCTAGCGTATGGTCAAGGGTGAATTGGCTGAGTGGATCGCGATGCTTGCCGTCATTGCTGCCTGGTGGCCGTTATTGCTCGGCTGGGGGCCTGCCTGGTATCGCTATCCGCTTTATGTGGTGTCCTTCGCGGTATTGATTTATGTTTTCATCCGGCGCTGGGGACGGATGCAGGCCGGCCTGCGGGAAAGCGAGAATATGCTCGGACACCGATGACAAGGACAACCAGACCCCAGAGTAACGGGGCTGCTGCAGCTTTCCGGGAGGTTCAATCGGCTAGAGAACTGACACAACAACTGGGAGGGGCTACAGATGGAAAGTCTCTGGAAGCTGGCACTCGCCGCTGCATTGGTGTCCCTGGTGCTTGGGATACTGGCGCACTACGGTGTGATGGCGATTTGGGTAATCGCAAGTCCATCGGGCTTCTTGCGGTTCACTGACACGTGCTTGCTGTTTGGAATACTGTTCCTGGTGGCAGGCAGGCTCTCGGCCCCCAAGCCGCCCGCCTAACAGGATTTG